>JAGHAW010000245.1 GCA_021161305.1 Sulfurimonas sp. | reverse complement strand
AGATAAGATACAAATCAAAAAGAAGATTACCGGCATTTAATTTATTTGCTAATAAGCTTTAAAGACTTTTTAGATATAATCGCAAAATTTCAAATAGACAATTTCAAGGCGATTATATGTCAGCAAACAGCTACGAACCACAAACAATAGAAAACAAATTTTACAAAATCTGGGAAGATAGAAAGTACTTCGAGGTAGATGGTAATAAAACCATCCAAGAAGAGGGAAAAAACTTCTCTATTATGATGCCACCACCAAATGTTACGGGTCGCCTTCACATAGGTCATGCACTTACATTTACACTTCAAGATATTATCACTCGCTACAAAAGAATGGATGGTTACAAAACTCTTTGGCAACCGGGGACTGACCACGCAGGAATCGCCACTCAAAATGTTGTAGAGAAACAACTTCTAGCAGAGGGAACTACTAAAGAAGAAATAGGTCGTGAAGCATTTTTAGAGAGAGCTTGGGCTTGGAAAGAAGAGTCTGCTGGAATCATGACAGAACAACTTCGCAAGATGGGCGTAAGTCCTGCTTGGGAGAGAGAACGATTTACTATGGATGAGGGGCTTCAAAAGTCTGTAAAAGAGGCTTTTGTCCATCTCTACAATGAAGGTCTTATAGTTCGTGGAAACTACATGGTAAACTGGTGTACTCATGATGGAGCTTTAAGTGACATCGAAGTTGAACATGAAGATCACAATGGTAAGTTTTACTATATGAGATACCCTTTTGCTGATGGCAGTGGGCATGTAGAAGTTGCAACTACCAGACCTGAAACATATTTTGGAGATACAGCAGTAATGGTTCATCCTGAAGATGAAAGATACAAAAATCTTATTGGTAAAAAAATCAGACTTCCACTTTTAAAACGAGAAGTTACTATTATCGCCGATGAGCATGTAGATATGGACTTTGGAACGGGTGTTGTTAAGGTAACTCCTGCTCATGACCAGAATGACTACGAAGTTGGAAAGAGACATGATTTAGAGTTTATCACAGTTTTTGATGAAAAAGGAATTTTAAATGATTATGCCGGTGAGTTTAAAGGTTTAGAGCGTCTTGAAGCTCGTGACATCATCGTAAAACGCCTTGAAGAAGAGGGTTTTATGGTTAAGATAGAAGACCATAAACACCAAGTTGGACACTGTTACAGATGTAAAAATATCGTTGAGCCTTACATCTCTAAACAGTGGTTTGTTAGAAAAGAGGTAGCTGATAAATCTATCGAGAAAACAAATGCAGGTGAAGCACAGTTTTTCCCTCCTCACTGGATAAATTCTTACAACTCTTGGATGGGTGAACTTCGTGACTGGTGTATAAGCCGTCAACTTTGGTGGGGGCATCAGATTCCAGTATTTTATTGTGACGATTGTGAACATGAGTTTGCTTCACAGGAAGAACATCCAGAATCTTGTCCTAAATGTGCAAGTAAAAACCTAACTCAAGATCCTGATGTTTTAGACACTTGGTTTAGTTCTGCTCTATGGCCTTTTTCTACTCTAGGTTGGGGTAACGGAGATACAGAGATGGACAAACTATTTCAATCAGATGATATGAAAGATTTTTATCCAAATACTCTGCTTATTACCGGTTTTGACATCCTTTTCTTCTGGGTTGCCAGAATGATGATGATGGGTGAACACTTCAATGGGCAACTTCCATTTAATCATATCTATCTTCATGCCTTAGTTCGCGATGAAAAAGGCGAAAAAATGAGTAAATCAAAAGGGAATGTTATAGACCCTCTTGATATGATAAACAAATATTCTGCTGATATACTTCGTTTCACTCTTGCTATCAGTGCTGCTCAAGGTCGTGATATTCGCATGAGTACAGAAAAACTGGAACAGAATCGTAACTTCACAAACAAACTTTATAATGCAACTAAATATTTGCAAATGAATGCAGAGACTTTCCCTGATATGAAAAAGTTCTGTATGCAAAGTGACCTTGGTAAATATATGGCATCTCGTCTAAACTTTGCAACAAAAGAGGTTCGTGCCAACCTTGAAGAGTACAAATTTAATGATGCTGCTTTAGTTATGTATAAATTTTTATGGAATGAGTTTTGTGATTGGGGTATTGAGTTAAGTAAAGCAGATAAAGGCTCAATCATAGAACTTGGAGCAATTTTCAAAGAGGCCATGAAACTTCTTCATCCATTTATGCCATTTATTACAGAATATCTCTATCATGAACTCTCTGGAACGACTTTAGAAGATGGTGGGTCTATCATGATTATGAGTTATCCTACCAAAACTAAAAAGCGTAAAGAAGAGGCTAAATTTGAAATTATTATGGATGCTATCGTATCTATAAGAAGAGCAAAAGTTCTTGTTGATTTAGCTAACCAAAAAATTGAAAAAGCTTTTGTTAAGATAGATGGTATTTCAAACAAAGATAAGAAGATAATGCTTCCATTTATTACTAGACTTGCAAAAGTTGAAAACTTAGAGTTTACAGATATAAAGATTGAAAACTCTGTAAGTGATATCGCCGACCTGTGTGAGACATTTATCCCAACAGACTCGATAGATTTAAGTTCTATTATCGCAAAACTTACAAAACAGGATGAAAAACTGCAAAAAGAGATAGGAAAACTAAACGGTATGTTAAGCAATGAAAGATTTGTAGCAAATGCACCTGAAGATGTTTTAAAGAAAAATCATATAGCACTTGCAGATGCAAAAATAAAACAAGAAAAAGTTTTAGAGCAGTTAAGCTCACTGAAGGCTTGAGTAGTTGTTTGATTTAAAAAAATATTCATCAAAAAATATAAAAAATGATATTTTATCTGGTTTAGTAGTTTCAGTTGCTTTGGTTCCAGAAGCTGTCGCATTTTCATTTATCGCCGGAGTTAGTCCCATTGTAGGACTTTATACTGCTTTTATTTTAGGTCTTGTAACAGCAATTATTGGTGGTAAAGCAGGTATGATTTCTGGTGCTACCGGTGCTGTTGCAATTGTTTTAGTTGGTCTTAGTCTTAAGGCAAATACACTCTTATCTGCACAAGGGCTAGAGGCTGAGGCTGTAACTATGAGTGTACTTCACTATATACTATTAGCAACTATTATTGCCGGAATTATTCAAATAGCTATTGGTTCTTTAAAACTCGGTAAATTTATTCGCCTTGTACCTGTTCCTGCTATTCATGGTTTTGTAAATGGTCTTGCTATTGTTATAGCTACATCTCAATTTAAATTTTTAGAGGGACAAGGCTATATTATGTACATACTAATAGCATTAACAATGTTTATCATGTATGCACTTCCTAAAGTAACCAAAGCTATACCTGCTGGACTAGTAGCTATTATCATTCTGACTTTAGGTGTATATTTTACACATGCCAACACTCTCTTGCTAAGTGATTTAGCAGATATGAGCCAATTTGCCGGTCAACTTCCACACTTTATAATGCCACAAAATATTTTGAGCCTTGATGCTATTATAATGGTTCTTCCTTATTCTGTGATTATTGCTCTTGTCGGTGTTATAGAATCACTTCTTACACTTTCAGTTTTAGATGAACTTAGCAACACTCGTGGATCTGCAAACAAAGAGTGTATTGCTCAAGGAACTGGAAATATAGCATGTGGATTCTTTGGTGGTATGGCTGGTTGTGCTATGATTGGACAATCTATCATTAACTACACTTCCGGTGGTATTGGACGACTTTCATCTTTTACTGCTGCTGTTGGACTTATGATTCTTGTAGTTTCTATGAGTAGTGTTTTAAATGCTATCCCAGTAGCTGTTTTAGTTGGGATTATGTTTATGGTAAGTATTGGTACATTTGAGTGGTCTAGCTTTTCAAGATTAAACAAAATGCCTAAAACTGATGCTTTTGTTATGCTAACAGTAACAATTATTACAGTTGTTGAAGATTTAGCAGTAGCTGTTATTGCTGGTGTTATTATATCGGCCCTTGCCTTTGCTTGGAAACATGCAAAAATCTTTTCACATACACATATAGAAGAAGATGGAACAAAAGTTTATGAACTTGATGGTCCACTATTTTTTGGTTCTGCTTCAACATTTGGAGATAACTTTGACATTGAAAATGACCCTCCAAAAGTAGTCATAGACTTTAAAGAAGCAAGAGTTATGGACGCGAGTGGTGTTGAAGCTATTGATGCTATCACCAAGAAATATGAAGATGCCGGTAAAAACCTGCTACTTCGCCATCTTAGTGAGGATTGTAAACATATACTTAAAAAAGCAGGTCCTCATTGTGCTTATGAGGAAGACGATCCAACCTATAAAGTTGCATTTAACTATTAAATATAAAAATTATCTTTTAGCAGAGCAGTGGACGAACAAAGTTTTATAAAGCTACTCTCCTAATTTTTTTCACTACTATAAAACTCTCTGGTCTTTTAGATCTGTACTTTGGCATACTTTGACCTATGCTTGCATTTATATAAGTAGGGTCAGCTATTACAAATTTCCTTGAACCAGATTTTACACTATCACCCTGCATTGGAACATAGAGAGCTGTAGCCATGTGGTCTTTATATTTTACTCCGACCACACCTACTCCAAAAAGCTCTTTTATCAAGTATGAAAAAAGCACTGCTCTATCTTCACAATCAGATTTTTTATAGTAGAGAGTCTCTTGTGCAAACATCACTTTTTCTCTACCAAACTGCTGGTTATCTCTCTCATACTCAAAAGATTTTTGAACAAAATGAAGAACAAAATTCATGGCATCACTTGCCTTTTTCCCATCAACAAACTTTTTAAGTCCTACAGCAATACCTGCATAAGTTCGACTTTCAACTGGAGCATTAAAAAATGTATCATAATCTGCTTGTGGATATGTAGCCATAAAATCTATCAAATTTTGGTTAAACTCATAATTTATACTATAACTATTTCCAAACTCTCTAAATGAGAGAGTATTATTTTTTATATTTGGTTGAAACATAGGAAGTTTCTCAAGAGAGAGGTCTAATGACTTATCTGCTCCAGGATAATCTTGCTTATATGAGTAAAGTCTTCCTACACTACCCTTAGCGTAATTAGCAACTACATAAAATTTCTTTTTACCAAAACTATAGTTTGGAGTTGAATATATAATCTTTTTTGAGTAGTGCATTAAGATAACATGCCTCTTTGCAAGTCCTATTTTCACAGCATAACCCATCTTGTTAAAGATAAACCAACTTAGAAGTTTTGAGTTATCCTGATTATTAAAAACAGAGTTTGAAATTTTTAAAACCAAAAGATATTTTCCCCAGTCATTTAGTTTCATAACCTTGCTTACATCAACAATTTCTTCTATAAACTGCTCATATTCACTTGATGCTGCACTATCAAAAAAGTTTCCAATTCCTTTTTGATTTTGAGGATAAAACCTTGCCTTCTTAATTTTACTCGGCACATCAAAGCCAAGAGTTGAACCGAAAAAATCAAAACTAATATCTTTTTGCACAACTTTAAGTATCTCTTTTGGTTTAGTCACTTTTTTAGGTTTTTTCACAGGAACAACAACTATAACTTTTTTCTTGGGCTCAACCTTTTTCACCTCTGGTTTTTTTACTTCTATTTTTTTTGGCTCAATCGGTTTTGGTTCTGGTTTTTTAACTTCTACTTTTTTAACTTCTGGCTTTTTAATTTTAGGAGTAACTTTTGGAAGAACTATAAATTTTTGAACTGGTTTTGGTTCTACATGCTTAATCTTTTTGATTTTTATACTTATTTTAGGACCGACACTTTTGATTTTTTTTGGTTTTGCAGAAGCTATTTTTTTTGGCTTAGGCTTTTCATACAAATCAACACCCTGATCTGCCATATAAGCTTTCCACTCTGCTTTTAGGTACTTGTTAAAAGCATTGTCCCTCTCATCTTTGTATTTTGCAAAAGATTGAGCTTGAGAGTGTTTAAACTCTTCAAATGATTGTGCAGATATAACACTGCCACTAAGTAAAACTACTAAACTAAAAAGGCCATACAGCTTGAACAATTTTTGTTCCCCATCCCTGTTTTGTTGCACGATCTACATCTCCCTCTGTTTTATAAAGAATTCTAGCATCACTTATCTTTGATGAATCAATTGTATTGTACTGGTCTATGTCATATGGACGAATCACACCGCTTAATTGTATAATCTGTTTTTGATCATCTACTAAAATCTCTCTTTTTCCAGCAATAAAATAGTTTCCATTTTGCAACACTTTTACAACTCTAGCAGATACTGTTGTAGTAAATGATGCATCTTTAGTAGCACTGCTTTGACCCTTAAAGCCACTTTTAGAATTGCCACTAAAACCTATGTTTGTGACGCCATTCAGACTAGACACTATTGAATCAACCGACGAATTGGTACCATTGCCTGTAAATGTTCCCCCACCCAAAGATGAACTGTCATCCTCACTAAGTTGCTTAGCCCCAGTGTTAGAACTTTTTGCAGTTTCAGATATAACAACCCTCACTATATCGTTAGTATGCATAGCCTTATGGTCTGAAAAGAGCGGATTATCCCCTTGTCCAAAAATACTACCTGTTGAAGTATAATCTTTTCTATCTTCAAGAGCTGGCATCTGTTCCACATAAACAGGAGGCTCAAAAGTTATCTCCGGATCAGTAAGATTGGCAGTACATCCAACCAAAAATAGTATAGCACATATTGGTAGTAAAGTAATTAAAATTCTTTTTATCATCATTATCTCTCGCTTATTTAGTTATAATACTAGCAAAAATAGTTCCAAGGACTTATAGATGAATTTAAGAGAAATAATTAACCAAGATGTGAAAAATGCCATGAAAGCAAAGGAGACAAAAAAAAGAGATGCTCTTCGCCTTTTAACAAGTGCTTTTAAACAGATAGAAGTAGATGAGAGAAAAGAGTTAAGCGATGATGACATAGTTAAAATCATTCAAAAACAGGTAAAAAGCAGAAACGATTCTATAACTCAATACAAAGCGGCAGGTCGTGATGATTTGATGCAGATAGAACTCGATGAAATAGCTTTCTACATGCCATACCTACCGGCACAGTTAAGTGATGATGAACTAAGTTCTGCTATAAAAGAGATTATCACTAAAGTTAGAGCAACAACAATGAAAGATATGGGAAAAGTTATGGGTATGGCTTCTAAAGGATTAGCAGGAAAAGCTAGTGGAAAAAGAATCAACGAGTGTGTTAAAATACTCTTAGCCTAAATATCATGGCATGTAGAAATTTGAGACCGTAAAATAAACTGTGTAAACCCACCTCTTATCCATTAATCACTTAGTATATTTTGAGAGAAAAACTTGAAAAGTGTTTAAAGGTGCAATTTCTTATTAATTTTATTATGTCTTTTTAGTTCTATCAAAATGTAAATACAAATCTTTAGTAAGCTTAGATAATGGATACTTATTAAAATCTTCTTCATTATGATAATTACGAGTAACCATTCAGAACCCAGCACCAACAGGAATATAAGATTTACCAACTAAAGCATCTCTAAGCCCCTGCAGTACTGCAATATTGTTCTTTTTAAGAGTAGAGATATAACTTCTGATTCTGCAGAAGATTTCTCCACCTTTAAAGCTAGCAAATGAACCTGAGATTTTTTCTTTAACTTTAATCATTCTCAAATCTCTCTCAGCTAAATTATTTGTAAAAGGCACTTTGAAATCACTTAAAAACCTTAGTGTTTCATCTTGATATTTTGACAATCTATCCAGTAGATTTTTACCTTTTTCTTGTTTAGGTCGTCCTCTTGCTTTTTTTAGGTTTTTTTCTGGTGGTGGATAGTAGTTGTTAGCACTTTTTATAATTTTCTCATAATTTAAAATAAATTTTTGGATTTGTGGTTGTGATAGTTGGGTTTTATCACTATCTTTAGCTTTATGTACTGCTATATTCATATTTGTCAGTAATGTATGCATATCTTGACTCCAAGCAACACTCTCTTTTTCAGTAATACCATTTAGCTCTCTTAGTATATGTGCATTACAGTAACTATGCGTACAGTTAGTGTATTTATTATATGGCGTCCAATGGTCATGAACTAAAACACCTTGATAAGAAGGTATTATCTCCATAGCATCCATTGCAGCTCTTCCTCTTTTTTGATGAAGCATGTAGTATGTCATTGTAGATGAAGATGCTACATGTATCCAATGAAGTTTGGCTCTTATATTTACTCCTGTCTCATCACTATTAAGAACTTCTTCTTTCTTTAGTGACTCTTTGAGAGTTGTCTCAAACTTGTGTAGTTTATCGTAGTGGGTATTTAAAAAGT
>JAGHAW010000185.1 GCA_021161305.1 Sulfurimonas sp. | reverse complement strand
GTTGAACAGTTAGAAACAGATAATATTGAGTATGAATTACTAGATAACAATGTTATTAAAGTTCCAAAAGATGTTGTTTATAAGCAGAGAATTGCTATAGCTTCACAAGGTATTCCAAAAGATAATGGAGTTGGTTTTGAGCTTTTTGATAATCAAGAGTTTGGAGCTACAAGTTTTGATCAAAATGTTAAATATCTTCGTGCCTTAGAGGGTGAGCTTTCTCGTACAATTAGTGCTCTTTCTCCAATAGAGAGTGCAAGCGTGAGTCTGGCTTTGCCAAAAGAGACTCTTTTTGTATCTAAAGAGATTGCTCCAACTGCTTCTGTTATGGTGCAGTTGATTGATGGAAGAAGTCTATCTTCAAAACAGATAAGAGGTATTAAAAACCTTGTTGCAGCAGCAGTTCCCAAGCTTGCTTCATCGGATGTTATGCTTGTAAATGGTGAAGGCGAAACCTTGGGTGATGAGGATGAGATGGCTCAAATGGGAGAGCTTTCAGCTGTACAACAGAGATATAAAAACAAAGAAGAAAAAAAGAGACAGAAAAAAATCATACAAATGCTTTCTCCTTTTGTTGGTGGTGTAGAGAAAGTTAAGGCTCAAGTAACTATAGAGTTTGACTTCTCTATCAAAAACTCTACATCTGAAATATTTAATCCTGAAAACGTTGTAAGAAGTGAGCAGATAAGTGAAGAGAAGAGAGAGGGTGGTTCACCGGCACAAGTTGGTGGGGTACCGGGAACTGTTAGCAATATTGGTCCTGTTGAGGGACTAAAAAGCATTCAAACGAGTGAAAAGTATGAGAAAAATACAGGAACAACTAATTATGAAGTTGGTAAAACTGTAGAAACAACAAAATCACAATTTGCCCGTATCAAAAGAATTACAGCTGCTGTTATGGTTGATGGAAAGTATAAAAATAAGTTGGATGAAAATGGTGTTCCAACGGATACCTTAGAGTATGAGGTTCTTTCAGAGAGTGATATTGAAGCTTTAAACTCCTTAGTAAGTCGTTCTATTGGCATAGATGAACTTAGAGGTGATCAAATTTCTGTTATAAACTTACAGTTTAAAAGAGAATCTTCAGCTGTTGGTGAAGATGGCGTTTCTAAAGCAGTTGAGTTTAGTGAGACATATTTAGCACCTTTCTCTGGGTTGTTTAAGTACCTTTTTGTTCTTATTTTACTCTTTATTGTTTACAAAAAAGTTATATCTCCATTTGCACAACGAATGCTTGAAATATCTAAAGAGGAAGATGGTTTTGAAAAACCACAACTTGAGATAGATGATGAAGAAGAGGAAGATCTGATAGAAAAAGTTCAAGCTATGAGAAAAAAAGTTGAGAATCAGCTTGGGGTTGGTGAAGGTTTTAATGAAGATGAACTTAAACATGATGTACTGCTTGAAAAAGTTAAAACAATGGCAGAAGATTCTCCCGAAGAGATAGCCTCGCTTCTACAAGCTTTATTGACAGAAGAGTCAGTTACTACACCTAAAAGAGAAGGATAGTTAATGAATTTATCACCGGCACAGCAAGCAACTTTTGATGAGATGCCAATGGCTGAGAAGATTGCTGTTTTGTTGCTTCAATTGGGTGAGGAGGCTACTTCTGCTATATTTTCAAATCTTAATGTTGAAGCTATTACAGAGATTTCCAAATATATCGCTTCAAATAAAACTTTAGATAGGGCTGTTGGAACTGCCATATTAGAAGAGTTTCATGCCATTTTTCAGTCTGGTCAATATCTTACTTCTGGCGGTATGGAGTATGCAAGAGAACTGCTTTATAGAACACTTGGACCAGAAGAAGCAAAAAAAGTTTTAGAAAAGCTCTCAAAAAGTATGCAAGATACTCAAAACTTCGCATATCTTTCTAAGATTAAGCCTCAACAACTATCTGATTTTATTCAGTACGAACATCCACAAACTATTGCTCTTATTTTAGCACATATGGATGCAACAGAAGCTGCTGATACTTTGCAGTTTTTTCCAGATGATCTTCGTTCAGAAGTGAGTATGAGAATGGCAAAACTTGGAGATATTTCTCCATCAGTTATCAAAAGAGTTTCTGCTGTATTAGAATCCAAACTTGAATCTCTTGCTTCATATAAAGTTGAAGTTGGTGGACCTCGTGCTGTTGCTGATGTATTTAACAGACTTGGTGCTAAAAGTTCTAAAGCTACTCTTGCTCAGATTGAACAGGTTGATGAAGAGTTGGCAACACTGATTAAAGATATGATGTTTACATTTGAAGATATAGTATCGCTTGACAAACTGGCTATAACAGAGATTTTAAAAGCTGTTGATAAAGCTGAACTTATGTTAGCTCTTAAAAGTTCTGCTGAAGATTTAAAAGAGAAATTTTTCTCTGCTATGAGTGAGAGAGCTAGAGAAGCATTTGAAGAGGAGATGCAGTTTCTTGGTGCCGTTAAGATGAAAGATGTTGAGAATGCTCAGAGAAAAATTGTTGAAGTAGTTAATGGGCTTGCTGAAGCCGGAACAATTCAGATGGGTTCTAGTGAAGAGATGGTGGATTAATGGCAACAATTATAAATAGAGAAGATGTAGATATACATGCTGTAAGCCAGTATAATTTTAAAGTATTGGGTGTAGGTTCAAAAAATTCTCAAACAGAAGAAAAAAAATTTACAAAAGATAGCAATCCAAAAGCTAGAGAAAGTGATATAGATTCTAGTGCAATGAGTCAAAATTCTAAAGATTCGTTGATAGAATCATTAATGAAAAAAACAGATGAGATGTCATCAAACTTTATAAAACTTCAGATGAAATTAGAATCTAAAGAAGAAGAGTATCAAAATTCTTTAGAAGAAGTTAAAAAACTCTCCTATGATGAGGGTGTAAAAGCTGGTAAGATTCAAGCTAAAGAAGATACTCAAGCAAGTTATGAAAATGGTTTAACTCAAATTTCTGCATCTATTGCAACTTTGGAGAGTAGTGCAAAAGATTTTGAAGTAGCATTAGAGGGAATTAAAAGTGAGTTAATCAGTGCTGCACTTGATATTTCCAAAGAAGTTATAAGCGTAGAACTTAAAGAGAACTCTTTGGAAGTGGCAAAAGTTTTAGGCAGTGAGTTAATGAAAGAGTTGCAAAGTGCATCAAAAGTAACACTTAAGGTAAATCCAAAAGATCATGGAGCTTTGTCAGAAAGTCTCGGTTCATTAGAACATATTGAGATTATCTCAGATAGTGCTATTAGTGAAGGTGGTGTTATTGCTATGAGTGACGCAGGAAATATAGACGCACAAATCTCAAAACGATTTGATAGAGTAAAAAAAGCTGCTTTAAGCGAGTAGCTTTTAAATATATATAGTTATGGATTATAAAAATAGATGAATATAGAATCATATAGTTTAGAAGAGTTAGAGAATCTTTGTGAAGAGATTCGCCATGAAATTTTAAGAGTTGTAAGTAAAAACGGTGGACATTTAAGTTCAACACTTGGTGCTACAGAACTTATAGTAGCGATGCATGTGGTGTTTGACAGTAAAAAAGACCCTTTTATTTTTGATGTATCACATCAATCGTATGCACATAAACTTTTAACGCAAGAGTGGAAAAAATTTGATACACTCCGTCAGTTTCATGGTATGTGTGGATATACAAAACCGAGCGAGAGCGAAGATGATTATTTTGTAGCGGGACATAGTTCAACTTCTATCTCTTTGGGTGTTGGAGCTGCAAAAGCTATCGCACTAAAAGGCGAACAAGAGGAGAGAATTCCTGTTGTTATGATAGGTGATGGTTCTATGACTGCTGGAATGGTTTATGAAGCATTAAATGAATTGGGTGATAGAAAATATCCTTTAGTTATTATTTTAAATGATAATGAGATGAGCATATCTAAACCTATAGGAGCAATGAGTAGAATGTTAAGCTCTGCTATGGCTTCACCTTTTTACCAAAAGTTTAAAAAAAATACTGAGAGTTTTGTAGATAACTTTGGAGAAGGTGCTCGTTACATAGCAAAAAGAATGGAAGAGTCGTTAAAGTTGATTACACCAGGTCTTATGTTTGAAGAGATGGGGATAAACTATATTGGTCCAGTAGATGGGCATAATTTAGGTCAACTTATAGATATATTTCAAAAGGCAAAAAAACTTGGACAGCCCGTTATTATTCATGCACAAACTTTAAAAGGTAAAGGCTATGATATTGCAGAGGGTAAAGAGGAAAAATGGCATGGTGTGGGTCCATTTGACATTAGTGATGGTCACTCTATTAAAAAATCTTCTACTAAAAGTGCAACTCAAATATATACAGATGCTCTTATGCACTTGGCTAAACATAATGAAAAAATAGTTGGTGCAACAGCTGCAATGCCGAGCGGAACAGGTTTGACACCTCTTATGGAACTTTATCCGACAAGATTTTGGGATGTGGCAATAGCAGAACAACATGCCGTTACCTCTATGTCAGCTTTAGCAAAAGAGGGTTTTAAGCCATTTTGTACAATCTACTCAACATTTCTTCAGCGAGGTTTTGACCAAGTTATACATGATACATGCCTTATGGATTTGCCAGTTGTTTTTGCACTAGATCGTGCTGGAATTGTTGGTGAAGATGGAGAAACCCATCATGGTGTTTTTGATATATCTTTTTTAAGAGCTATCCCAAATATGACTCTCTTCGCTCCAAGAGATGAGAAGAGTTTTCATCAAGCTATGGCATTTGCAGCAGAGTACCAACATCCATGTTCTCTAAGATATCCAAGAGGTTCTTTTACCCCGACAGACTTGTCCGAATCAACTCCTTTTGAATTGGCTAAATCACAGCTTCTTCGTTCAAATGAGAGTGATATACTTTTTATAGGTTATGGAAATGGTGTAGGTCGTGCTTATGAAACAGCAAAAGAGTTGGATGAAGATGTCAATATACTTGATTTGAGATTTGTTAAGCCTTTAGATGAAGATATGCTTCGTGATTTGACAACAAAACATAAGAAATGGTTTGTCTTTTCTGATAGTTCAAAGATGGGTGGTGTTGGTAGTGCTATATCTGAATTTTTAGCAAAAGAGAAAATTTTAGATATTACCTTGGAGAGTTTTGAGTATGAAGATAGTTTTATAACTCACGGAAATACAAAACTTGTAGAGGAGTCTTTGGGACTTTTACCAACTCAACTTGCTACTAAAGTTAAAGAATTACTTTAGTAGTATAACTCCACAAAATCTGCCGGTAACTCCATTGGCTCGATAAGAAAAATATTTGTCATTTTTACAACAACTGCACTCATTAGATATTTTAAGATTTTCTTTTTTGATTCCAGATGCCAAGAGTTGAGATTTTAAAATTTTTCTTATATCTAGGTAGTGGCTCTTCTCTTTTATGCTAAAAGCGTACTCTAAATCAAGAGTTTTAGCCTCATGATAAATCTCGCTCCCAACCTCATAACAACACTTACCAATATTTGCTCCAATAGCTACATATATATCTTCTGTTTTTGAGTTAAATCTACATGTCATACTGTTTATAACTTTTTTAACTATATTTTTAAATGTTCCTTGTCGTCCGGCATGTGCAACTGCTATAACTTTTTGCACATCATCATAGAAGAGGATAGGGCTGCAATCAGCCACCATAACCATAAGAGGAGTGTTTTTTCTGTTTGTAATTAGAGCATCACACTCTATTGGTAGATTAAAATTATCATCTTCATTTACAATATGTACTATATCAGAGTGAATCTGTTTCATATGAACTACTTTTTCTCTGTTGTAGTCTAATCTTTTTGCTAAAAGTTCATGGTTTGATTCTACATGACAAGAGTTATCATCTACATGAAAGGCAAGGTTTAGAGAGTTGTATGGTTTTTGACTTACTCCCCCATCTCTGGTTGTAAAACCGTGAGTAAGATTTGAAAAGTTTTTTAATATATTACTTTGAATAATTTGCATATAATTATTATAGCAAATAAAATAATTTAGAGAGAAGGTATAAAATTGCTAAAAATTAATTGGGATGAATATAAAGAGTATAAATATAGTCGTCATAAAAAGGCTGATAATTTTTTAACTCTTTTAGATTTTATGAAAAGTTATTATCATATGAAGAGTCCAGT
>JAGHAW010000234.1 GCA_021161305.1 Sulfurimonas sp. | reverse complement strand
GTTTCTATCTCTCCAAGATTTGAGTATAAACACACAAACACATTAAAAAGTATGGCTCACTTTAAATATAAAATAAAATATTTTACTCAAGATATCAGTTATGATTTAAATGCAAATCATTATGAACTTGGTTACTCTTTGCAAGATATTTTATCTCCACACTCTTATATTCGAGCAAATCTAGTTGGCGTAGGAGAGAGAAAGCGTCATGGTGTAAGAACAGATGTGGACTATGATGAGTATAGGTTTAATGTTGCATATGTAAATCAGTTTAGTGATATTTATAGAACTAAATTATTTGCAGAGTATAGAAAAAGAAATTATGTAGATGAAGCTACGATTTACTATAGCAATAAAAGAACCGATGATGCTGGTACCATAGCAGCTACCATAAATGCAAAAATTTTAAAAACATTACAATTTCATTTAAAAGGTATGTATAATAAAGTTGTTTCAAATCAAGACAGATTTGATTATCATAAATATACCGTAACACTCGGTTTAAATAAAACATTTTAGGAGAAAGATGATGAAATTTTTAATAAAACTAATTTTGATAGTTCTATTCTTCGGTGCTGCTCTTTTTTCTCGAGATGTTGCAACGATAACAGGTTTAAAAGGAAAAGTTTTTGTTGAGAGAGATGGTCAGAATATAGAAGTTAATTTAGGTGATAGACTTCAAGAAAAAGATACTGTAACTACAGCTAGTAAAGCAAAAGTGCAGATAATTTTTAAAGATGATACTATTATAACAATTGGGAAAAATTCTAATTTTTCTATAAATGAATATCTTTTTGAAGAAAATCAGGAAAGTGTTGCAAAATTTGCAATTCTTAAAGGTGCAATGAGGACTATAACAGGTCGTATAGGAAAAATAGCACCAGATAAATTTAGTGTGGTAGCTAAAACTGCTACTATTGGGATACGAGGAACAAACTTTACCATTCTTCTTGGCGAGGATGATACCATTCAAGTATATTGTGCTTATGGTGCAATAAGTGTAGTTGTGGATGGGGTAGAGCACATAGTGAAACAGGGCTACTATATAACTGTTTTTTCTGATGGAAAAATTGAAATTAAATCTTTTACATCTCTAGATTTAAAAGATATGAAAAAGAAAAACTTTGGAAAAAGTGAGTTGAAAAAAGATAGTGGTGTGACATCAATTGATACTGCTCAGTTAGATAATATGACTGAAGATGGTATAGATATTATAATAAATGATATTTCTGAATCTGTTGCAGATAGTGAACAAACTTCAGATATAGAGGAAGAACATCATCATTCGGATCAAGATGACTATCAAGAGCCTTATCCAGATGATTGTCCAGATGATTATCAAGAACATTATAATGATTATTAATGTTTTAAAAATATCTTAAGTTATGCAAAGCAAGTATAAAGTTTTATTACTTCTCTTTATACTGCTTAGTGTATTTCTCTCTAGTGCGTATCTCTTTTTACCAGATTACTTTCAATCTTTAGATAATCGCGTTCGGGATTTTTATTTTAAATATAGAGGTTCAGAGAGAACAAGTGATGATATAGTCATAGTAGATATTGATGAAAAAAGTATAAAAGAACTTGGTCAGTGGCCTTGGGAGAGAGATAAAGTTGCAAGGATACTTACCAATCTGAGTGAGAGTGGAGTTGGAATAATTGGACTGGATATTGTCTTTGCCGAAGCAGATAAGACATCTCCAAAAAGATTGGCTAAAAAGTGGGGCATTGATGATAAAAATATGCCAGACTATGACCTGATGCTGGCACAAACTATTGCCAATACACCCACAATACTTGGATATGTATTTGATTTTGGTATTAAGAGTACAGAAGAAGCCCCACAAATACCTGCTATATTTATTCAAAAGGGTAAGTCCTATAAAGAGTTTCTTCCAGAGGCAAAAGGTGTTTTAACTAATTTAAAAGTTATTCAGGATGCAGGATATTCTAGTGGATATATGAATAATATTCCTGATGAGAGTGGTATGATAAGAAGTGTGCCTCTTTTGATTAAGTATCATGATGGGGTATATCCATCTTTAGCTTTGGAAATGTATCGAATTGCTATAAATGCCAGTAGGGTTACAACTCTTTATAGTGAAGCTGGTGTAGAGAGCATTTATCTGGATAAGCATAGTATAAATAGTGATAGATTTGGTAGATTACATCTGAACTTTAGAGGGGTATCTAAAAGATATAACTATAATTCTGATGTAGATGTTTATAATAATAGTGTTAGAAAAGAGTTGCTTGAGGGAAAATTTATTCTCATTGGAACTTCTGCTTATGGACTTATGGATTTGCGTGCAACACCTATGGATAGTGTAATAGCTGGAGTTGAGATACATGCAAATATGATAGACAACTTGTTAAACAATGATATGTTGGTAAGTCCATATTGGGCTGAAGTAGCAGATATTTTAGTGATAATTTTTATCTTTTTTATAGTTGTATTTTTTTATTCAAGATTCTCTCTTTTGTCACTTACTATAGTTTATATTTTTTCAGTTCTAGCTATTATGTACGCAAATTACTATCTTCTTTTTGTAGAGCATATTATTTTAAACTCTATTTTCCCCCTTGCTTCTATGTTTGTATCTCTAATTGGAATTTTAGGAGTAAATTATTTTTTTGAATTTCGCCAAAAAGAGATGGTTAAAAAGAGTTTTTCTAAAAAAGTTTCAAAGCAGGTTATGGAGGATCTTCTTGAACATTTAGATAGTGTGAATTTAACATCAAAAGAGGTTGAAGCAACTATATATTTTTCAGACATTAGGGGTTTTACAACTATTTCAGAAAAGTTAAAATCTCCTAAGAGAATAACAGAGTTTTTAAATTATTTTATGGATGTTATGGTTCAATCAGTTGAGAAAAATAGTGGGACAATTGATAAGTTTATCGGCGATGCTATTATGGCTTATTGGAATGCTCCACTAAAAGTTAATGGGCATGCAGATAAAGCGATTAAAACGGCACTTCATCAGATACATCAAAGGGATTTTATGAATAAAACTATAAGTAAAAATTTTGGTTTTGATGTTGATTATGGCATAGGTATAAATACAGGCAGTGTCGTTGTTGGTGAGATTGGTTCAAAGGGGCGTTCTGACTATACTATTATTGGAGATTCAGTAAACCTTGCTTCAAGACTTGAAGGACTGTGTAAAACTTACAAGGTTAGGCTTGTTGTTTCTGAATTTACAGTTGCAAAGTTAAAAGATAACTATGTAATTCAGTTTTTAGATATAGTTAGAGTAAAAGGTAAGAGTGAGCCGGTGAAAATATATGAAATTTTGTCTGAGGGAGAGGCAGATGAGCATAAGCTTTTAGAGTTAAGTGAGTATGATAAGGCACATGGATTTTACGAAAAGGCTGATTTTGTTAAATCTAAAAAGTTGTTTATAAAACTTTATGAGAGATATAAAAAACCACTATACAAACTCTATGAAGATAGGTGTGCACATCTTATAGAGAGTGGTGTGAAAGAGTTTGATGGAGTCTTTAAGTTTACTACGAAATAGGGATTTAAGAATCTAATATACAGTTTATAGAGTATCTCATATCATCATCAAGATTTTCCATGCTACTAAGCATCCATCTTAGATAACCTACATCGCTTGAAGCTACTTCTTGGAGTGTTTTACCCTTGTGTTTTCCAAATCTAAATGTTTTTATCATTATGGGAGTCTTTGTTAAATCAACCATTTTTTCAACTGGATTGATATGTGGAAATTCCAAGGCAACAGCTTCTTTTAACTTACTTAGCAATAGTTTTAAAATTAAAACATCACCGATAGCATCATGGGCTTTTACTTCTATACCTAGAGCATCAGCCTCTTTTTGTTCATCTTTGTAAAGTCCCATTTTATAGCGGAAGTATTGGAGTCTATGTGCTTCTTCATCAGGCAGAACATGTTTTGCAACTCTAAGAGTATCTATAACTTTCATCTGAGTCTTAAAGCCCTCTTTCTCAAGCATACCCAAATCAAAAGGGGCATTATGAATAATCATATAGTTTTCTTCACTGTTTAGTTCTTGAAGTCTATTGTATGCTGTAGTCTCTTGGCATGTAGGTTTTCCTTCTATCATATCAGGTGTAATCCCATGAACTTCCATTGCTCCAAAACTTATGGGTACATCAGATGAACAAAACTCATTATGAACTTCTATATCTTTAGCACCTAAAACTATATAACCTAGTTGAATTACTCTGTCATTTTCACCGGTACCCGTTGTTTCAGTATCGAGTATTACATATTTTTTTGCCAAAATCTGCCCTTAGTTTGTTAAAAACGAATCTAGCATATAAAAATTTTCTGCGTGTAAAAATTCTTCGCCAAGTTCCACTTCTACGATATTTTTATTTATGTTATATTTGCAAAAAGTGACAAATCGCATAGGATAAGTCTTACCAAAAAAATCAAACTCTTTAACTGCCAATGGTTCGTTTAACTCTCTTAAGAGACTCTCTACTTTTTCAACAGTTTCTTTGTTTGAATGCAGGTGTAAAAGAGTTCTAACTGAAGTTAATTTAACCTCCAAATAGAGATTATTTCCATCTGTTAAATGTGTAAAATAGATAGCACGAGCAAGTTTCAGTGCATCCACAGAAAATGGTTCTGATAGTAGTTTTTGTTTTATTATTTTCATTTGATAAATATAACCAAGATGTCATTAAAAGTGCATAAAACTATCTTTTACTTCTAAATCTAACTTTAAACTCTTGAGAATTCTCTCCTTTAAGTCTAATGCTAAATGTTACGAGATTACCTTTTGTAAATTTATAAGTTTTTGATGTTTCTATCGTACTTGTTCTACTTTTGTTAAAAGGTATAAGTAACTCTACCGTTTTACTCTCTTTGGAACTGTTTTTAAGAGTGTATTTTATGGTAGCATCTCTATATTTTTTTGTGTCATTTCTTGCCATAATCGTTTCTTTAACTTTCAGGTCAAAGTTTTTACCAAGTTTTAGGTCTATGGGTGTATCTTTTGGAGTGTGTTTTATATTGCTCTCTCCTAAAAGTATAGTGCTGCTTTGTAGTTTTGAGTAGCTGCGAATCACACCTTTTGGCAGAGGAAATTCAACACCATTAATATGAATATATTGAGTGACACTATGTTTAATTTCTCCATTGAAATAGCTTGGATTTGATAACATAGTGCTATATTTACGCTCTATGGGAATGCTTTTTTTATCAATAAATTTTATCTGAGTTGTTTCATTATTAGCTATGTTGACTTTAAATGGGATGGTGTAAAAATGGTAACCCTCATGAGCTTGATGTGATACAGAATCAGCACCTGCCATAACCATCGCTTTAGCCTCTCTATAGTAATTTTGTGGTTTTTTGGTACGATTTATCTCGCCAGCCAAAACATGCAACTCTGTATCTTGAAATTTTTTGCCTGAACGATTATCTATAGCTATCCAGCCGCTAAGATCTGCATTGTTTCCTTTTATATTTAAGATGTAGTTGCTTTTCCAATTTACTTTTTTTATAAGATAATCAATCTTCATATTACTTTTAAGAGATTTTTTTGCAGAGATATTCCATACCAGTGATGGTTTTGTGATTAATTCATCGGGAATAGTTTTAAAGATAATATCTCTGCTTGGTACAGAGATAATCTCCCCATCTTTAGTTTTTACAATTGAATAGGCACTATTGCTAGAGAGTAGAGTTGCACTAATTTTTTGAAATTTTTCACTATCTTTTGCTATCTTAACTACAATTTTTTTACCTATATGTGCATCAAGTAGTTTTTGTTGTGTAAGTTTGTCAAATCGATACTGTTGAGAGTAGAGTCTGATAGCATTTGGCAGTTCTACATTTACCGAATCGGTTTCTATGGTTTTGGCAACTCCTCGATAGATAATTTCTTTATCATTTTTATCTACTTTCAAGCTTCTTTCTTCATGAACAAGTGCTATATTTCCGTTATAAACGATGAGTGAATTATTTTTAATATCCTTGCTAAGAGTGGCTCCAAAGGTGTTTGTTGTAACAAGCAGGGTAGCTATAAGTGCTAAAGAAGTTTTTTTCATGATAGTATCCTTTAAGGGTTTTTAGAGGTACCCCTAAAGATATGCTACACTTATAAAAAAAATAGAGGGTAACATCATGATATACAAAGTTGTTTTTTTACTTCTAACTTCTCTATCTGTTTTTGCTTTAGAGATTAAATATACACCTATTGATTTTGGTAAAATTAGAGTTGAACTGACAAAAAGCTATATAAAAGAACATTACAGTTTACAAGTAGATGATATAGAAATAATCCCTAAAATTATCGTTGTACACTACACAGGCATAGATGATTTTAGTGATTCGTTATCAAGATTTATACCCTCCATACTGCTTGGTGATAGAAAAGACATCTCAGCTGCAGGAGCTTTGAATGTATCTGCTCATTTTATGATTGAGAGAGATGGGACGATTCATCAGTTGATGCCGATAAATCATATGGCAAGGCATGTTATAGGATTGAATTATAGTGCTATTGGTATTGAAAATATTGGTGGAGAAAATCATAAACAAAATCTTACGGTTGAGCAGTTAATCTCAAATATAGAACTTATAAACTATCTAAAAAAGAAGTTTAATACTATCGAGTATCTTATAGGACACTACGAATATAAATGTTTTGAGGGAAGTGAACTTTGGTTAGAAAAAGATGATAACTACAGAACTGAAAAACAAGACCCTGGGAAAATCTTTATGAGAGATTTAAGAGCCAATTTAAAAGGTTTTAAAGAGGCTCTATGTGATTAATCACCGCATAAGTTTAAATTTTTATGCAAGACTTCTCACGGGTTTAATAAATGTTGCAAATGTATCTGCCATTACACCATCAAACCAGCCGAGTAGTCCTTCTCCTGCCAAAATATTGTAGTATTTACCAGCTATTTTAGGTATATTTTCATCTATAATAAATCCATTGTCGGTAAATTCAAAATCTTTATAAATTGCTATACCAAGTCTATCTCCATCACTCTCAACCATTGAAAAACATGAAGCTGAAAACTCTTTTATAGGTTCATCAATATTAGTCAATACTCTTTTTGCAATCATCTCTCCTGCAACTTTGGCAGCACTGTATGCAGTTTGAGCAGCAGCTGGAATACCTGCTTTCTTTTTAGGGTTATCTCTATAGGAACCCTTTCCATAAGATGCACTATCTCCAAGCACATAGACTTTACTATCTGTAATTGTATAAAATCTTCTTTTTGCCAAAACTGCACCACCCCAAGCGTTAGTTTTTAGCCCAGCCATAGAGATAAGAGAACTTGCTTTTTGAAGGGGAATAAGGTTTAAAACATCATAGGACATCTTAGCAGAGATGTAGTCCGCATCATCATTTATGGAACGATATGTAATCTCTTTTTTATCAAAATCAACATCCATTAGGTCAAAACCGCCAACATACTCTATAACATCGCTGTAAAGCTCTCTAAATACTTCTTCAAAGGCAACAGCTTTTGCTTGTGGACGAGCAGAGTTATCAAGTATCATGACTTTAGCTTTGCCAACAAGATTATTTTTTTTAATCCAGTTAGCAATCATACAAGCTCTCTCATAAGGAGCAGGTTTACACCTTTGAAGTGAGGTATATTTAACACTCTCTTCTAGTGATTTTGTAATCTTTGGTCTTGGAGGAATAATAGCTATCACACCCTCTCCACCAGCTTCTTTAAATGCACTTAGTTGTTGAATAAGTCTAGTATGTTCAATTCCAGCATCACTTATCAGCCCACCGGGTGCTTCAAGTTTAGCTTGTCTGATTTTTTTTGCACTCCAATGAGGAAATTCGGCTTCATAGTTATACTCAATACCAGGAGCCATCACTAAAAAATCATATTCCAAAAAACCAGAGGAGGTAGAGACTATCTGCGTCTTTCTGTCTATACCAACAACTTCAGCTTGAATTACCTCATAACCATACTCTTTTTGAACATTTGAGTAGTCAAATACAAAATTTTCTTTTTTAAACTCACTATCGCCACTTAAAAGGGTGTTGCTCATAGGACATGCAAAATAGTGTTGGTTTCTTTCTATAACTATAACTTCTATATCTTGCTTAGGGTCACTTGCAACTATAGCAGATGCCGTATTTAGTCCACCAAAACCTCCACCGATAATTACTACTCTCTTTTGAGTTTTTTTTCTCATTTGTTTTAAAGAGGTGTTGAACACTTGAGTATTGATAGAATTGTTTGTTTTGATATTATTGTTTGATTGAGTTTTTGTACTGCATCCACTAAGTGCTACTACAGCAGTAGCACCAGCAAATCCCATAAAAGTTCTTCTTTGCATATTTTTTAAGTTACCTTGCATTAATTTTTGCGTAATAATACTAAAATTATCTTCTATTTTAATTAGTTTGGTTTTTTAGCTATAAATCTCAGCCAGAAGTATCCAAATAAACCGGCAAAAAGTGAAGCAGCTAAAATCCCTACTTTTGCTTGAAAAATCATACTTTCACTATTTAAAAATGCCAAATCAGCTACGAAGATAGACATAGTAAAACCGATACCACCTAAAAATGAAACACCAAAAATCTGGCTCATATTGCTTCCCTCCGGAAGTTTTGCAATGCCAAGCTTTATAGCTATCCAAGCAACACCAAAGATACCGATAACTTTTCCTAAAATAAGTCCGGCAATAATTCCTAAAGATACTTTTTGGGTAATAGTTTCTCCTATGGAAGAGAAATCTATGGATATGCCGGCATTTGCAAGTGCAAAAAGAGGAATCACTATCAAACTCACGGGTAGATGCAGTCCATGTTCTAATCTTGCAGCAGGAGAACCAACAGAATCTATTCTCTCTTTTACATTTATGAGTATGGCTTTTTGTTTTTCATGCATCATATGGTCGGTTGCAACAGGGTAGTTATCAAACTCATCTAGTTGATTTCTAGTATGGTGCGTGAAATCAATAGGTGTTAATTTTGGTTTAGATGGTATAGCCATAGCAGCGATCACACCGGCTATGGTAGCATGAACTCCAGATTCAAGCATAAAAAACCACATAACAAGACCTACTAAAAAGTATGGCAGTACGGCGTGAATCCCAAAACGGTTAAATGCAACTAAAACTAAAAAGGAAAGACCTGTTAAAGCAAGTGGTATCATATGAATCTCATCAGTATAAAAGAGTGCTATAACGGTAACAGCACCTAAATCATCTACAATGGCAAGTGCAACTAAAAATGTTACAAGTGCAGGCGATACTCGTTTTCCTAAAAGCACAAGAGCACTAATAGCAAACGCTATATCTGTCGCCATTGGGATACCCCATCCAGATGCACCTTCACCTCCACTGTTTATGCCAAAGTATATAAGAGCCGGTAAAATCATTCCACCGATAGCTGCTAAAATAGGTAAAATAGCAACTTTAATATTTGAAAGTTCACCTACTAAAATCTCTCTTTTTATCTCCAACCCGATGATGAAGAAAAAGATAGCCATAAGTCCATCATTTATCCAGTGATGAATAGTATGAGAGAGTTGCCAAGAACCGACTGTTATATCTACTTTGGTATGAAAAAAGTGTGCATAGGTCTCGGTAAGTGGAGTATTGGCAAGAATGAGGGCTAATACGGTCATAAACATTAAGATTATACCGGTAGTTGTCTGTGCGTGTAAAAAGTGCTCAAACGGAGTGGAGATTCTATTAAAAGTTTTTTCCCATGGTGCATATAACTTCATTAAATCCCCTTAATTAGTTTATAACTACTTGATTTCTACCATTTTGTTTGGCATTGTAAAGCATCATATCTGCTTGGTTTATACTCTCTTCAAGACCATCTTCACTATTGAGTGTAACTCCAATAGATATAGTAAATTTTATAGCCTCTTTTTTATCTGAGTAGACAATAGTCGATTCAACTTCAGCTCTTAATCTCTCAAAAATATCAACGGCACTAACTTTATTTATATTTTTTAGCACAAGACAAAACTCTTCTCCACCAAATCTTGATACTAAATCTGTACGATTTGTACTTGCTCTTAATATTTCAGATAGGTGGACAATAACTTTGTCTCCTGTGTCATGTCCATAGGTGTCATTTACTTTTTTAAAGAAGTCTATGTCTATCATTCCAATAGCAAACTGCTCTCCACTAAGTTCTATCTCCTCTAAATATTCACCCATATTGTCAAAGAAATATCTACGATTGTAGAGACCGGTCAAGAAGTCACGGTTTGCATGGTTGGTAATAATATGAAGATTTTCTAAAGCTTCAATAGAGTTGTTTACACGACAAGAAAATTCTTCTTTTGAAAATGGTTTGTTTATATAATCATTAGCTCCCTGTTTTAAAAATAGAGCATTAATCTCTTCATCATCGTTTGAAGAGATGGCTATAATACAAAGGTCATTTTTATTACGCTCTTTTCTAATCTCACGAACCAACTCAAGACCATTCATTACAGGCATATTATAATCTGTAATTACCAAAGTGATATCAGGATGTGTTTGAAGCATTCCCAAAGCTTCTTCTCCGTGGGCAACGCTATATACTTGGTAGAAAAGATTTTCTAAAAAACCACTCATCTGTTTTCTAAAAATCATAGAATCATCAACAACTAAAACTTTATGTTTTTGGTTTTTTTCCAATCTTTGGATAATTTGAATTATATATTTAATATCATCTACACCACTTTTATTGACATAATCAATAATATTTTTTTGAAGCATCTGTTTTCTAAAGTTTTTGTCTATATTTGCACTTAAAACAATTACAGGTTGATTCTTTGAGAGAACATAATCAACTACTTCACCATTGGGAGCATCAGGTAAATTTATATCCAAAAGAGTTATAAAATAGTTGTATTTTTTTAAAAACAGTTTTGCTTCAGAGAGTTTATAAGCAATATCTACCTCATAACCAAGTGCTTTTTCTATCTTTTTTGCTATGAGTTTTGCTAGAGTTTTATTGTCTTCTACGATTAATATTCTATTCATAATTTTTAAAATCCTATTTTATTATATAAGTG
>JAGHAW010000177.1 GCA_021161305.1 Sulfurimonas sp. | reverse complement strand
TGACTGGGAGTCTAATTTATAAACTTAATCTCTAACTAAATTATATTCAATATAATTCCAAACAATAAAACAAAAGGCAAAAAATGGTAAAAACAATACTTATGGACAAATATCCTATCTTCTCTTTAGAAATTAAAAAAGATGAAACAACTTACACGACAGTAAGTGAAATTATAGAGTATCTAAACTCTCTTATTGATGCACATCCAGTTGCAAAATATATAGCAATTTTTGATCACTATGAGCACACTACATCTATGGCTGACGGTGTTGTCGCTCCAGAGATAAAAGATGCAAAAAACATTATCTTCTGTTTTGGAAAACAACTTCCAAGTACTAAAATACTTGCTGTTCGTCCAAGAAGTATTGGCGTAAGTGAACTTGAAAACTCATTTATTATCGACTTTTTAGAAGTTCCAAATGAAAAACTGCATGTTGTAACTGAAGATTGGGCTAAATCAGTAGCAAACAAGTAAGCTACCTTTTTTTAAATCTAACAGCGTTACTCAAAGGATTTTGTATCAGTTTTTGCTGATACTCTATCATCTTAAAAAATGGCTTTAAAAAGCCGTTCAATCTTTCATCTTCTATATTTTCCACATTCCAAAAATTTAAAAGCTCCAAAACAACATGTGTTGATTCTATAGTAGAGAGATAGTTACTCTCTGGTTGCTCTTTAATTTGATACTGTGATAGACGAGCAGTCTCAAAACTCATATGCTTTAAGTTTTGTAAATTCTTACTCTCATTAAACATCTTCTTTGTACAACTCCATGTTGAATCTATAAGAAATATAGCCATCTTTTTATAGACACTTGAAGCATTCGAATTTGGATTCTCATAAGTTAGATTCACAGCATGTGAAGATGGAAAAAGTATAAAACTCTCATGTGTAGATATAATCTCATTTATTCTTTTATGATTTGAAAAATCAACACCGACAAAAAGTTCAGAGTTATGAAGAGAGAGATGAGTAAAATGACCTGTATTGTTTTTTACCTTTTTAAACTCTTTTGGGTGCATAAGTATGACAAATTTTGTCTGCGTATCTATGGGCTCAATATACTCACACATACAAGAACTTTTAGGTCTGTAACACCTATAACACTTCTCTCTATCTCCAAAAAGTGTTTTCAAAGCCTGCCCATACTGCGAAGAGGAACAATCAAAGGAGTAAAGTAAACCATTTTATCATTCCAATTTGTAAGAGGTTTTGAAGAACTGCTAAAAACAACAGCTTCATATTTTAGTTTTGGCAATACCCTCTCATCAACTTTTACCATCTGAGCAATTTTAGTAAACTCCTCATTTGAGAAGCCATAAACGAAAGAGTATATTTGCGAATCACTCTCTTGAATCAAAACATTCACATAATTTTTATCTTTTAGTTTTATCTGCACTAGTCTTAAATTGTTTCTAGTATAAAACTCTTCATACTCTTTTACATCATCAAAAATAGACATAACGCTATATAAACCACCTACATTAAACTCAAAATTTAGAGCAGTTCTAGCATCCTCATAAAAAAGCACTCTAGCATTAGAATTTTGTAACTTATACTGATTTACATATAAATCTTTAAAGTTTAAACCCCTTCTATCTAAAACTTTATCACTAAGCAAATATGTTTCACTGCTAAAATTTAGATTTAACTTAGCATCACTGCCCAACTTTAGAGAAGTTGTACTACATGCCATAAAAAAGAGCGATACAAATAAAGTAAATAAAATATTTTTCATATGCAATTATAACAAATTTGGATAAAATAAATTCAAACACAAGCACAGGTTATTTAATGTTTCAAAAATCACTACTTAAAAGTTTCATAAAGTCTTTCAACGCTCCAGACTCAAGTGATATTGTAAAGCTAGTCACAAAAGATAAATATATAGCAGAAGATGCAAACGGTGCTGAATTTTTATCACTGTTAGCAGAGTTTTTAAACTGGAACAACTACACAAGAGAAGTCAAAAATGATTTAGACCAGAAAAAAGCTGATGGCATAGTTTATAACAAAAGCAATGAACCCATAGCAATAATAGAACTAAAATCAAGTGATAAAAAAATATCTGATAGAAAAATCATAAATCAAGCTTTTGAATACAAATATGAAAAGCCTACATGTAACTATGTCATCATTTCAAACTTTAAACAGTTAGACATCTACTCCAAAAGCAGTGATAGTTGCCTTAGTTTAGATATGACAGATACAAAAAGTTTTCTAACGCTCTATGCTCTTTTAAGTCAAACTTCACTCCAAACAGATGAGATAGCAAGACTAAAAAGCATCTCAAAGACTCAAGAGGAAATTACCAAAGAAGTATATGTAGAGTACAGCAGTTTTAGACTTAAACTTTTAAACAATCTAATCCAAAACAACCAAGACCTCTCAAAAGAAGATATATTTGAATCGGCTAACAAGCTTTTAGACAGGTTTATGTTTATACTCTTTGCAGAAGATAGAAATCTGATACCGTTAAACAGTATTGATAAAATCATAAAACAGTATGAAAGTGCGAATGAGTGGGGCGATGATACTCCACTTTATGACTACTATAAAAAGTATTTTGATTTTATAGATGTAGGAAACGACAAAGTAAACATCCCCAAATATAATGGAAATCTATTTAAACCTGATGAAAATTTAGAAAATCTAATCATAGATGACTACATCATAAAATCAGACCTATCTCATCTAAGTGCTTATGACTTTAGCGATGATGTTGATGTGGAAGTTTTAGGGCATATATTTGAGCAATCTCTGAATGACTTGGAAAAGATAAAAGAATCACTTTTTGTTGAACACAAAATAGTAAATACCAGAAAAAAAGATGGTGTTTTTTATACTCCTAAATTTATAAC
>JAGHAW010000144.1 GCA_021161305.1 Sulfurimonas sp. | reverse complement strand
GTAATAACACTCAAAAGTTAAAAAAAGAATTACAGTTTAGTTTTTTCCAATATAAACATGCTCTATTCTTCAGTAATAAACGATTTAACAGTGCTATGGCACTTATACAAGCGTATGGAGAAAAAGAGAGAATGTCAGATAATATGGATGATTTTTTGGTTGGTTATTTAGCAGATAATATATTTTTTGAAAAAAAGGAGAAGTAAGATGAATAGAGTATACGGGATAATAGGCATAAAAGCAAAAATGGCAAATTGGAATGCAGATTTTACAGGTAGACCAAAATCAACAAGTAATGGCGATATTTTTGGAAGCGATAAAGCTTTAAAGTATCCTATGAAAAAGATGTGGGAGTCAGAGGGTAAAAATATACTTTTTATTAAAAGTTGGAAAGAAAATAAAGGTGGAATTGTTCCAAATCAGTTAGGAGAGAGATATGCTTCCATCTTTGGAGAGATTGATAAAAAGAATACAACTACAAAAGAGGTTATGGCTAACTTATTTAAGTGTACAGATGTTAAAAATTTTGGAGCAACTTTTGCAGAAGAGGGGCAAAATATCTCTATTACAGGGGCTGTTCAATTTGGACAAGGTTTTAATAAGTTTGATGATACTAATATTGAAATACAAGATATACTCTCTCCTTTTGCAGATTCAACAAAAGAGGATGCAAAACAGTCAACTCTTGGAACAAAAATAACTGTAGATGAAGCACATTATTTTTATGGATTCTCTATTAATCCAAGTAATTATGACGAGTACAAAGAGATTTTAGGTAGTGAGTTTAAGGGATATACGAAAGAGGACTATGACTCATTTAAAAAAGTAGCATTAACTTCTGCTACAGCTTACAGTACAAACTCAAAGTTTGGTTGCGAAAATGAGTTTACACTCTTTGTTGAGTGTAAAGAGAAAGATACTTATTTGCCTGATTTGAGCGATTATGTAGAGTTTGATAGTGAGCAGAGAGCTGTAAATTTAACAAAGCTAGAAAAGTTAGTAGGAGATAGAGGAGAGATTGAGGTTTATTCTAACCCTTATAAACTCAAAGTTATTACAACTAAAACTCATAAAAATATTTTTACCAATGAAGAGATATAGCTATGAAAGCAGTAAGCTTTAGGCTTAGTGGAAAGACGGCTTGTTTTAGAAAACCTGATGTTAATCAGTTTGCTTATTTTACTTATAACAATATACATAAACCAGCTCTGTTAGGAATTTTTGGTGCAATACTAGGTTTGGCAGGTCATATTCAACTCTCTAATGAAAACAGACGCATAGAAGAAGAGAATAAATCTATCAAGAAAAAAGCTGATAAAAAATCATTAAACAGTGGCTACCCAGAATTTTATGAGAAGCTAAAGGGGCTTAAAATATCTATTGTTCCTCTTGCTCCTCATGGGTATTTTTCTAAAAAGATACAGGTCTTTAATAACTCTATAGGGTATGCAAGTAAAGAGATGGGTGGAAATTTAATAGTTCGTGAACAGTGGCTTGAAAATCCTCAATGGCAGATTATGATTTTAGATGATGGAGCAAATGAATATGGTAAATTAAAAGAGTATTTGATGGGAAGTAAATCTATTTTTGTACCTTATTTGGGAAAAAATGACCACCCTGCAAAAATAGATGAGGTTCAAGAGTTAGAGTTAAGTAGTTATATTGATGGTGTTAAAATATCTTCTCTTTTTATAGAAGATAAATGTGAGATTTCAAAAATGCCACCAAGAGGGGAACTTTCATACTTTTTTAAAGAGGTATCGCCTATGAGATTGCAAGAGGAGTATCATTTTTATGAGTATGAAAACTTAATTTTTACCAATCATAAAATAATTCAAAGTAGTTCAGATGATATTTACTCATTTGAGCAAGAAAATTATTTTTTTATGTAGGTTGAGATGTATTTAGATTTAAATATTTTTGGGGTAGATGACTCTTTTTTGGCACATACTCCAAATGAAACTTTACCTGAACATTTAGAATGTACCAAGAAGTATTTGGAAAAGATAGTTAAAGATAAACATTTAGAAGCTCTTATAGATGGGTTGATAGAGGCTATTGATAAGAGACATTCAAAATTAATAAAAGAGATGTTTTACAATGCTATTTATTTGCATGATCTAGGAAAGATGAATCCGTGCTTTCAATCTAAGAAGATGAGTAATCCTCTTTTTAAAGAGCATGAGAATTGTTCTAACTCCAAACACTCTTTTGGTGGAGTGGTCTATTTTATAGATTATTATAAACCTATTATTGAAAAAATAGAGGAAGATAGTGAGTATTATCGACTTATCTATATTCTCTATAATTTTACCTATCATATTAGTAAGCATCATGGTAGACTAGGGCAGATAGAGGAGTATCTTTCAGATAAACGAGAAGAGCATTCTGACTTTGAAAATATTAAAAAAAATGTATCTCTCTACTTGGATGAAAAGTTTGAATTTTATATTTTAAATAAACTTCTTTTCTCTCTTTTGGTTTCATCGGACTATTATGCAACAAGTGAGTATATGGCTAATATGAGTATAGATAATTTTGGTCTGTTCAGTTTGGAAGATAAGCATAGGCTAAAGACTCTTTTTGATGGTTTTATAACTAAGTTTGGCGAACCAAAAGGGATTAATAAGCTTAGAAATAAAATTTTTAAAGAGGCAGAATATAACTTACTTCAAAATTTAGATAAACATATCTATTATCTAGAAGCTCCAACAGGAAGTGGAAAAACCATAACCTCTATAAACTTGGCTTTGAAGCTTTTAGAGAGTGATACTAGGCTCAACAAACTCTTTTATATCTTTCCTTTTAATACTCTCGTAGAACAGACAAAGAGTGTTTTTGATAATATATTTGGAGATGATTTAAAGATAGAGACCATTAACTCTATCTCTCCTATTGTGCTAGAGAAAGAGCAAGAAGATAATGAAAGTAACTACACACAATCATATATGAATAGACTTTTTTTTCACTCTCCTGCGATTATTACTACCCATGTGAGTCTGTTTAATATTTTGTTTGGTACATCAAAAGAAGATAACTTTCCTCTGTGGCAGTTAGCAAACTCGGTTATTATTCTTGATGAGATACAGAGTTATAACAACAACTTGTGGTGGTATATGGTTGAGTTTTTTGATAAATATGCAGAGCTACTAAATATCAAGATTATCATTATGTCAGCTACCTTACCAAAGTTAGATTTCTTTTTGGAAAAAAAAAGCAATTTTGTAGATTTGATTAGAGGTCAAAAAAGAGATGATTTTTTTACCAATGATTACTTTAGTAAAAGAGTAGAGGTAGATTTTGAACTTCTTGAAGAGGGAGAGATAGATTTTGATAGATTGGAAGAGTTTTTTGATGAGGTCAAAGATAACTATCAAAAGATACTCTTTGAGTTTATTAAAAAGCAGAGTGCAAGAGAGTTTTACAATCAAATAAAAAAGTGTAATAAAAATGTCTATGAGCTTAGTGGAGATGATAACAAAGCCTATAGACAATATGTTATCAATAAAAGCAAAGAGGATAAGCCCATTATCATCGTAGCTACCCAAGTGATAGAAGCAGGGGTTGATATAGACATGGATTTGGGCTTCAAAGATATATCGACGCTTGATAGCGAAGAGCAGTTTATGGGGCGAATTAATCGAAGTTGTAAAAAGAGTGATTCAAAGGTTTATTTTTTTAACATGGATGATGTTTTCAAAATTTATAGAGGAGATAATCGTTTAGGATTTGACTTGACACAAAAGAAGTATCAAACTATTTTGAGAGATAAAAACTATTATGATTATTATCAAGAGGTTTTAAAAGTTATTCAGAAGAATGGATTAAGATTTGACAGTGGAGTTACTACCAATATAGATAAATTTAGTGAGATGTTACAGAAACTGAACTATCAAGAGATAGCTAAGACTATGACTCTGATAAACTCTGAAAATTTTACACTCTATTTTCCTTTTATGATAGATATTTCTATTTATGAGAGGGTAAAAGAGTTTGAGAATATTGGTGAGCAATACTTAACAGACTGCAAGCTAGATGGATGGAAAGTATGGAATGCATATTTGTCACTTAGTGAAGTAGATAGTTTTACAGAGAAAGAGTTTAAGCGATCCCACGTAAATACACTAATGCAATTTTTCACTTTCAATATTGTTAAGTATGTAAATATGACTCAACCTCATTATTACAGTGAAAAGATAGGAGGTTTTTATCTGGTTGAGGATTGGGAACCATTTATAGACAAAGATGGCAAGTTTAACAGAGTAGCTTATCAAGAGAAAAGTGAAAGTCAATTTTTATAAAATATGACAATTTGACATATTTTTTAGCAATAAATTTTTTTCAGATAAGCTAAATCATAGCAACCTTAAAAGGCAAACAAATGAATAAAGAACTCATAACAACACTGCAAAATGATTTTAATGCAGTATCAAATATTTTAGAAGGTACAGAGGTAGAGTTTTGGTATGCACGAGAGTTGCAGGGGATGCTCGGGTATCAAAGTTGGGATAAATTTACCAATGTCATAGAGAAAGCAAAAGTAGCTTGTAAAAACTCGAACATAGAAGTATCTGACCATTTTCGCCATGTGGGAAAAATGGTTACTATTGGTTCAGGAGCCAGAAGAGAAATTAAAGATATCGTATTGACACGATATGCCTGTTATTTGGTTGCTCAAAATGGAGACAGCAAGAAAGAAGAGATAGCCTTTGCACAGACTTACTTTGCTATGCAGACTAGAAAACAAGAGCTGTTAGAACAGAGAATGGAATTAGAAGATAGACTTAAAGCGAGAGCTAAGCTAAGAGAGTCAGAAACTGAACTTTCAAAAAATATCTATGAAAGAGGAGTAGACAATAGTGGCTTTGCCAGGATCCGCTCAAAAGGAGATACAGCATTGTTTGGTGGTCATAGTACTTCTGATATGAAAGAAAAATTAGTAGTATCTACCCATAGACCGTTGGCAGATTTTTTACCTACTGTAACCATAACGGCTAAAAATCTTGCAACTGAGATAACCAACCATAATGTCAAAAAAGATAATCTTTATGGAGAAAGATCTATAACCAGCGAACATATACAAAACAATGAAAGTATTAGAAGCTTGTTAGCAGACAGAGGCATAAAGCCCGAAGAGCTACCTGTAGCAGAGGACTTGAAAAAATTAGAAAGAAAAGTTAAATCTGATGAGAAGAAGCTTATCAAGAAAAGTGCATTGCCAAAAAAGTAAGTAGATATGACAAGTAACATAACAGGAACCCTCATAAACTATTACTTTCATTGTAAAACACAATGTTGGCTCCATGCCAATCGCATCAATCTGGAAGACAACTCCGAAGATGTACGCATAGGTAAGATTCTCCATGAAATAAGTGAAGAGAAAAATAAAAAGAGTGAAATCAGTATAGATAATGTCAAGATAGACAAGCTGACAAAAGAGTATCTGATCGAGATAAAAAAGTCTGACTCAGACCCGGAGGCTGTGAAGTGGCAAGTGCTTTTGTATCTGTATAAGCTCAAGAAAAAAGGTGTGATCAAAAAAGGAAAGATAGAGTTTATAGAAAAGAAGAGACAGAGTAAAAAGATTCACTATGTCGAACTTGACGAGGTGAATGAAAAAGAGCTTTTAGAGGTTTTGGTTCAAATAGAAAACTTGATCAATCAAGAGCATCCACCTGAGCCAATTTTTGAAAATAAGTGTAAAAAATGTGCCTATTATGAATACTGTTTTATTTAGGAGATGAGTCATGGCAAAAGAACACACACGATATATATTTAGTATGGGTGAGTTAAAACGTAAAGATAACTCTATTGCTTTTAAAAATAAAAAAGGTACGTTTTATTTACCTATTGAGGACACCAAAGAACTGTACTGTATGAATGAGGTGAGTTTCAATACTAAGTTTCTAGATTTTATAGCTAAAGCCGGTATTTGTATTCACTTTTTTAACTATTATAACAACTATACAGGAAGTTTTTACCCGAAAGAACAACTTATTAGTGGTGATCTTACTATACGCCAATCACAGGCTTACATTGATAAACGACTTGTCATTGCCAGGGCAATAGTGCAGGGGATAGCAGATAATGTACATGAGGTGTTGTATCATTACTATCGGCACGGGAAAAAGGAGTTAAAGCCGTTTCTTGACTGGCTCAAAAAAGATGTAGCAGAGTTTTTAGATAAAAAACCAGATATGAAGCAAATTTTTTATATAGAAGGGCAGATATGGCATAGATTTTATGATAGCTTTCAGTATTTTTTACCTAAAGACTTCATTATGAACAAACGAGTGAAGCGACCACCGGATAATCCTATCAATGCACTGGTTAGCTTTGGTAATACTTTGCTCTATACGAAAACTATATCGGCTATCTACCATACACATCTCAATCAATCAATAAGTTTTTTGCACTCTCCCAGAGAAGGGCGATTTTCTTTGAGTCTGGATTTGTGTGAAGTTTTTAAGCCGATCATTGTTTTTAGAACTATCTTTGACCTTGTAAACAAAAAGCAATTACAAGTAGGTAAACATTTTGATAAAGATCTGAATTATGCATTGCTCAATGAAACTGGTAAAAAAGTTTTTATAGAAGCATTTGAGGACCGTATCAATGAACCATTTATGCATCCTAAACTCAAAAGAAAAACGACTTATAAAAGTGCTATAAAATATGATGCATATAAACTTGTAAAATTTCTCATAGAAGATAAAGAGTTTGTACCATTTAAGCTAAAGGATACGCATTGAGTAAAAACTATAACTACAATTATGCTTTTGTTTTTTTATGATATCGCCGATATAGAGAGTGATGCCGGGAAATACCGTGTGATCAAGGTATTTAAAATATGTAAAAAATATTTTAAACACCATCAAAAATCAGTTTTTAGAGGAAATATTACACCGGCAAATCTTATTAGATTTCGTAATGATATAAAAAAAGTCATAGATGAAAAGTTGGATTTTGTCTCGATCGTTAAACTTCAAAATAAAGCGGTTTTTGATGAAGAAATTCTAGGAACTAAAGAAATGGATAGTGAATCACTTTTTTTATAATTTCCAACCTTATTTTGATATAAAGTACTAAGTTTTACGCTATAATCAAGGTGTATAATATGTTCTATAACATTTTAGTGTTAAGAATAATTTGATTGGAAAAATTATATGAGATTGCGATGAAGTAGGTTGTTCTAGGATTATATAAATACCAAGATAACTATATCGCCTTCCTCGAACCGACACAAGGGTTGTATTTAAATAAACTTGACTTTTAATGACATATTCTGTCAAAAGTCTCGAACCGACACAAGGGTTGTATTTAAATATGTTTGTATACAGTTTGACATAAGCTGTCAAAAATCTCGAACCGACACAAGGGTTGTATT
>JAGHAW010000187.1 GCA_021161305.1 Sulfurimonas sp. | reverse complement strand
TATTATAATTTAAATTAAGAGAACCAATACCCATGTTTTTAAAACTTCCAAAACTTTTAAGATTTTTACTTATCTTTGTTCCGTCATTAACACTTCTGTTTGTTTTAATGAGAGTTGCTTTTTACATAGCTTACAATGATGCTTCATCACCACTTATTATGAGTGATTTTATAAAGTCTATGTGGCTTGGCATGAGGTTTGATTTGAGAATGGTTGTGCTAATGGTGCTTCCACTCTTTTTTCTAGGGGGCATTAAATATTTAAGTCCATTTAGATATAAATTTATGCGTTACTTTTGGCTGACATTGTTAAGTGCTGTATTTGCTTTTTATGCAATGTTTTATGTTTTTGATTTTGGACATTATGCTTATTTGCATACAAGACTTGATTTTACAGCTATGAGATTTTTAGAAAATGCCGCTATCTCTGCAGAGATGGTTTGGGAGAGCTATCCGGTTCTTTGGATAAGTGCAGCAATAGTCTTGACAAATTTAATTTTTATCTTTTTAACGAGTAAACTTTTTCTAATGATTGAAAGACAAGATTCTGTAAAATTAACATTTTTAAAAGGCTTTGCTTTTGGTTTTGTGGCATTTATAGTACTTTTAGTTGCAGGATATAGCAAGTTTTCTCAATATCCGCTTCGCTGGAGTGAAGCTGCTTTTTCTAAACATCCATTTGCTACTCAATTGACATATAATCCAGTTCACTACTTTTTCGATACTTGGAAAAATGGACGAGTTTCGTTTAATAAAGAAAAAGTAAAAGAGTATTATCCGCTTATAGCCGATTATTTAGGTATAAAAAATAAAAATAAAAATACTTTAAATTTTAAAAGAGAAATAACACCGGTAAAACCAATCGGTACAAAACCAAACATAGTTATAGTGATACTGGAATCTTTTGCTGCATATAAATCAAGTGTTTCTAATAATCCGGTTGATTCCTCTCCCTATGTTAATGATTTAGCTAAAAACGGTCTCTATTTTAAAAACTTTTACACACCTGCAACCGGAACAGCTCGTTCAATCTACTGCACAGTTACAAGTTTGCCGGATGTTGAGCTAAAGGGTACTTCAAGTCGTAATCCACTTATAGTAAATCAGCACTCTATTGCTCAAGATTTTAAGGGATATGATAAGTCATATTTTATAGGTGGTTCAGCTTCTTGGGGAAATATTAGAGGGATGTTAAATCAATCTATGGACAACTTAAGATTATTTGAAGAGGAGGATTATGAATCTCCTCGCAATGATGTTTGGGGTATTTCAGATATAGATCTGTTTCGTGAAGCACACAAAGTACTCAATGTTACAAAAGAGCCATTTTTCAGTATCATTCAAACTTCTGGAAACCATAGACCATATACTATTGCTGATGATAGCTATGGTTTTAAGGTGCGAACAGATATAAGTGAAGAAGAGGTTAGAAAATATGGTTTTGATTCAGTAAAAGAGTTTAACTCATTTAGATTTATGGACTACTCTGTCGGACATTTTATGGAGTTGGCTTCTAAGAGTGACTACTATAAAAATACTATCTTTATATTTTGGGGTGACCATGGTATTTCCGGTGCAACAGGTCAGCATGTAACTCCGGGGGAGGGAACTAGTAAACTTGATTTAGGTGCATTGCGAGTTCCTTTTATTATTTATTCTCCACTGATAAAAGAGCCTAAAGTTTATGATAAAGTAGTTTCAGAAGTTGATGTATTACCAACTATAGCTTCAGTATCAAATATCTCATACACTTCTACAACTCTAGGGCGAGATATGTTTGATAAACGCTTTGACGATAGTAGATATGCTTTTACTATTCATCATACGGCAAATCCAACTATAGGGCTTATTGGAGAAAAGTACTATTTTAGAACAAGAGCCGATGGAACAAATGCGGGACTTTATGATATATTTAGTGATAATCCACTTGATGATCACACTTCTGAGCATCAGGAACTTACCCAAAAGATGAAAAAGCTAACTCACGGTATTTATGAGACGAGTAAATATATTCCTCACTTTAATAAACGAGAAGATTTAGAGAAGTGATGAAAAATATTATTGAGATTGACTCCGTTATTTTTAGATACAGTGATGATGAAAAAAATATACTTGATATAGAATCATTATGTGTTAAAGAGGGTGAACATCTTTTTTTACATGGAAAAAGTGGAAGTGGAAAAACTACTTTTTTAAATATGTTGTGTGGGATAATCGAGCCTAATAGTGGTGAGATTAAGATAGTTACAGAAGATATAACAAAACTTTCTGCTTCACAAAAAGATAGGTTTCGTTCAGATAATTATGGGACTATATTTCAGCAGTTTAACCTCTTGCCATATCTAAGTGTAGAGCAAAATATAGCCTTGGCATGTCAATTTTCAAAACAGAAATCTTTGAATGTTAAAAATGTGAAAGAGGAGATAAGAAATCTTTTAGATGCACTTGACTTGCCACTTGATTTGTTAGCTAAAAGTGCGATGACTTTAAGTGTAGGACAGCAACAGAGAGTTGCAGTTGCAAGGGCACTTATCGGTCAGCCGAAGATAATCATAGCAGATGAGCCGACTTCGGCACTTGATAGTGATACTAAAGATAGATTTATGGAGTTACTTTTTAAACAGCTAAAAGTTCAGAACAGTACACTTGTTTTTGTCTCTCATGATAAAACACTATCTTCACACTTCTCTAAAGTATATGATTTTAGTGAGATAAACAAGGCTCTAAAATGAAACTACTCTGGTTGTTAACTATAAAAAGTATATTAAACAGAAAGTCTGTTTTTATCCTTTCTGTTGTTTCTATTGCTATTAGTGTGATTTTACTTTTAGGTATAGACAGGGTTGTAAAAACAAGTAAAAATCACTTTATGCACACTGTAAATGGGACGGATTTGATTGTAGCTGCTCCAAATGGTTCTATAG
>JAGHAW010000263.1 GCA_021161305.1 Sulfurimonas sp. | reverse complement strand
TTGGTATAATTTCAAAAATTATTTACATATTAAGGTTTTATTATGAGTATTTGGAGTCCATCAAGTTGGCAAAACAGACCAATTTTACAACAACCAACTTATCCGAGTAAGAGTGAACTTGATAGAGTTTTATCAGAGTTGAAAAATTATCCGCCACTTGTTTTTGCAGGTGAAGTTCGTTCACTTAAGAGTCAGTTGGCAGATGTTGCCAATGGAGAAGCATTTTTACTTCAGGGTGGAGATTGTGCAGAGAGTTTTAGTGAGTTTCACGCTGATAATATTCGAGATACCTTTAAAGCACTGATGCAAATGGCTGTTGTTATGACTTATGCCGGTGGACTCCCTGTTGTTAAAGTGGGTCGTTTAGGCGGTCAGTTTGCTAAGCCCCGTTCATCAGATACAGAGACTTTTGACGGTGTTACACTAGCTTCTTATCGTGGTGATATTATCAATGGTGTAGAGTTTACTAAAGAGGCTCGTGTTCCAGACCCAGAACGAATGATAAAAGCTTATAATCAAGCAGCAGCTACTCAAAACTTGCTTCGTGCTTTTGCATCCGGTGGTTTGGCAGATTTGCATCAAGTACATAAATGGACACAAGATTTTGCTCATCAAGGAGCTGTTACTCAAAAATATGAAGCATTAGCAGAAGAGATAGGAAAATCACTGAAGTTTATGGAAGCATGTGGAGTTACATCTAAGACTTACAGAACTTTAAGAGAGACAGATTTTTATACTTCTCATGAAGCACTTCTTCTTCCGTATGAAGAAGCGTTTACGAGAAAAGATTCTATTACAGGTGACTGGTATGATACATCGGCTCATATGTTATGGATAGGAGATAGAACTCGTCAGCTTGATGGTGCTCATGTTGAATATATGAGAGGAATTAAAAATCCTATTGGTGTTAAAGCAGGTCCTACTATGGATCCTGAAGATTTAGTAAGATTGGCACAGACTCTTAATCCTGAAAATGAAGCGGGTCGTCTGAATGTTATAGTAAGAATGGGTGCAGGCAAAGTTGGTGACGGACTTCCTCAACTTATCAAAGCTGTTGAGAGAGAAGGATTGAAAGTAGTTTGGAGTTGTGACCCGATGCATGGAAATACTATTAAATCATCAAACAACTACAAAACTCGTCCTGTGGATGCGATACTTACAGAGATGAAAGAGTTTTTCCAAGTTCATAAATCTGAAGGAACTTTTGCTGGTGGTGTTCATCTTGAGATGACTGGAAAAAATGTTACTGAGTGTATTGGTGGTTCTTTTGTTGTAACAGAAGAAGATTTATCTTCTCGTTACCATACACATTGTGACCCTCGTCTAAATGCTAATCAATCTTTAGAGATAGCATTTTTAATTGCAGACACTCTAAAAGAAGCACAAAAATAAACTCATAATGAGTTTATTGCTTCCTCTTTTTCTTCTATAGTTAAAAGTTCTTCAACTTTTTTCTCATAAATTTCTTCTAACTCTTGTAACTCTTTTGCTAAGGCTGTTATGCCTATATCTTCATAACATTTTGGGTTAGCTAAACAGCTGTTTTTTTCTTCTATTTCAGTCTCAAGTTCATCTATCTCTTGTGGAAGTTTTTCTAGTGCTATTTTTTCTTTAAAAGTTAGTTTTAAAGTTTTTACTTTTTCTCTAGTTGTTTTTTTAGGTTGAGTTTCACATGCCAAAGATTCCATCTCATCTAGTTCTCTCAACTCTCGTTCTAGTTCAAGGTACTCTGAATATTGCTGATATGATTCCTCTATCTGTTTGTCTTTTTTAAATATAAAAAGTTTTTTAGCTATTTTATCTACAAAGTATCTATCATGACTTACAATTATTACAGCACCACTAAAGTTTGTTAGTTGTTCTTCTAAAATATTGATGGTAGGAATATCCAAATCATTTGTAGGTTCATCAAGTATAAGAATATCAACATCTTGAGTAAAAAGCAGGGCAAGAGCAATACGATTTTTTTCACCACCACTAAGTACTCCTACTTTTTTTTCTAAAAATTCTCGTGGAAAAAGAAAGTTTTTTAGGTATCCGTAAACATGCATATCTTTACCACGCACGCTTACTCTATCTCCACCATGAGGGCAGAAAGTCTCTACAAGATTTTTATTATCATCTAGCATTTCACGATGTTGGTCGAAGTAGCCTATCTTAAAATCACCTTGTTTTATCTTCCCACTTGTTGGCTCTATTCGTCCCAAAAGTGCTTTTAAAAGAGTTGATTTTCCACACCCATTTGGTCCTACTATCGCTATAACATCTTTTTGGAGTATGCGGGTTGTAAAGTTTTTTAACAGCTCTTTATTCCCAAGTGTAAGACTTAAATCTTCTACTTCAAAGAGCATTTTTTGCCTATTTATGCTTTTGTCACGGTTAAAGTGTTTTGCTTCTCTTTGAAGTTCAACAGACATTTTTCTGATTTTAGCAGGGTTGTTTTTAGCATCAACTCTCAGAGTCATAAGTCTCTCTTTTCGACCCTCATTTCTTTTTAGTCTTGCACGAACACCTCTTGCAAACCACTCATTTTCCCTTTTTAAAACACCAAGCAGGTTGTCATGCTGTTTTTGCAGAGTTCTAATCCACTCTGCTTTTTGAGTTAGATAGTTAGAGTAACCACCACTATATTCTCTTAAAACACAATCATCAACTTCTATAGACTTTGTAGCAATTCTATCTATAAAGTATCTGTCATGAGAGATAAAAACAAGAGTAAACTTCTCTTTTAAAATCAACTCTTCTAAAAACTCAACCATATAAACATCAAGGTGATTGGTAGGTTCATCTAGGAGCAAAATATCTGGTTTTTGTAGTAAAAGTGAAGCTAAAGCAACTCGTCTTTGTTCTCCTCCACTAAGTAAAACTATAGGCTTATCTTCATACTGTTTCAAGTCAAAGTGTTGGATAATTCTCTCTATTTTATCATCCAAATTCCAAGCATTATGATGCTCAATATATCGAGATAATTTTTCATGTTCATCTATTAGTTTTTTATTTTCAAAATCATCTGCCAAAAGCAGTGAGAGCTTGCTGTATCTATTTTTTGCACTGTTTAGCTCATCAAGCCCAGCTTCAACAGCTTCTCTAACTGTATGAGTATCTTTAAAGTTTGGTTTCTGGTCTAACATTTTAACTTCTAAATCATTTCGTGTGATTCTATGACCACCATCATATTCAAGAGTTCCATTAATAATTTTCATTATAGTAGATTTACCACTGCCATTTTTACCGATAATAACGATTCGCTCACCCTCATCTACATGAAAGTTTACTTCTGTAAGTATCTTTTGTGCCGAGTAGTGTTTTGATATGTTTTGTAGGTCTATTAATGCCATTAAATTCTTTCTTTTTAATATTTGATATAGTATCCATTAAGTGGTTAATGATGGCTTATTTTAGTTTGGCTTTAAATAGGTATTTAGGTTTGAATTTTAATAG
>JAGHAW010000275.1 GCA_021161305.1 Sulfurimonas sp. | reverse complement strand
TATAATTACTAATTCTATTTATGAATTTGAACAAAAAAATATATCTAATCCCAAAATAATTATAAATAGTTTTAAGCAAGATGATAAAGTTGTTTTAGAAATTATTGGCAATGCACTAGGAATACCAAATCTAAGGCATCAGGAACAGGCATAGGTTTATATTTGGTCTCTCAAATATTACATAAAAATAATGCGAAAATCAATGTAGAAAATATAAAAGATGGAGCTAAATTTACTATCTATATAAAAAGTTTTTAATCATAAAGAACTTAAGAAATGGACTAAGTACTAAATTTAAAATTTCTAAGTCCGATAATCGGCATTTATCTTAACATACTCATAACCCAAATCACAGCCATAAGCTTTAAATTCTCCCTTGCCTATGCCTAAATCACAAGAGATTGTAAATTTTTTATGTGTCATTACTATAGAAGCTTTTTTCTCCATCTCTTCATCAAAGTGGAGCTCCCCTCTGTCATAAACACAAAGATTGTCAAATGAGATTTTTAGTTTCTCTTCACAGCACTCCACTCCACTAGCACCAACAGTTGAGGCGATTCTGCCCCAGTTTGGATCTTCTCCAAAAAGTGCAGTTTTTACAAGAAGTGAATCTGAAAGTGCTTTTGCTACTATCTCAGCCTCTCTATCATCTTTTGCACCACTTACCTTGTAGGTTACAAGTTTTGTAGCACCTTCTCCATCTCTAACCATTTCCAAAGCTAAAAAATGCATAACTTTAAATAGTGCATCCCTAAAAGCATCTTTCTCATAAGCTCCACTTCTAGCATTTGATAAAAGTATTACTGTATCATTTGTAGAGGTGTCTCCATCAACACTTATGGCGTTAAATGTTTTAGTTGTAACCTCATCTAAAATCTCTTGCATTTGAGAGGAAGTAACGGCTGCATCAGTTGTTATAAAACATAACATCGTTGCCATAGCAGGGTTTATCATGCCAGCACCTTTTGCCATTGCTCCTATGTTAAAGCTGCTACCATCATCGAAAGTTACATTTAAAGCTATCTCTTTAGAAAATGTATCTGTTGTCATTATCGCACTAGAAGCATTTTTTGAATCTTTTGCAGTCAAGTCAAAAAGTTTTATGCCATCTATAATTTTTTGCTTTGGAAGTCTAACGCCTATTACTCCCGTTGAACTCATAATGGGATTAGTTTTATCTTCACACGCCAACATAATCTCATCTATATCATTAACCCCAACTTGACCTGTCATAGCATTTGCATTTTTTGAGTTTATAAGCAGAAAATTAGTCTTAAAATCACCCTTGGCTTTAAAGTGTTTAATAGGTGCTGCATACATTTTATTTGTAGTAAAAACCGAAGCTATTTCACACTCATTTTCACTATAAATAAACGCCATATCTTTTGCACCGTCTAACTTTAGCCCTGCACTTACACCATCAGCAAAGAAACCTTCACTAGCACAAATACCACCATCAACTTGAATTATTTTATACAAATTTCAACTCCTTAGGCTTCTCTCTTTTTCTAATCAACTCTTTTGTAAAATTAATATCACTTTGGGTTCCAATAAGAAGCAATTTACACTCACTTGTTATCAAAACATCACCCTTAGGCATTGCAGCAAACTTACCATCTTTTTTAGTTATCCCAATAACTGAAGTATTTGTAATTTGACGAATATGTGTCTCTTTTAATTTTTTAAGAACTGCCCAGCTATATTTTGGAACTTCAATCTCCTCCATATCAAGAGGATTGTCACTTTGATACAGAAACTCCTCTAGTAGGTTTTCCATATCTGGACGAGCCGCCATCGCACTTACTCTTTGAGCTGTTAGTTTTGTAGGAGAAACCACTGTGTCAGCACCAAGTTTTTTAAGTTTTTCTACATCACTCATAGATTCAGCTACTGATATTACATAGTATGGTCTTGGAAGAAAATGCTCTTTTTCAAAGAGTCTTACAGATGCGATAAGAGCAATATTATCTGCTATTGAATCAGACATTGTGATAAGTCCCTTAGCGGATGCTAAGTGAGATTTAAGCATCGCCATTTCAGCATGTGGTTCTGCTTGAAGATATGTTGGATATTTATGTTCTTTCGCCCACTCATGTATCTCTGGTCTCGGATCTATAACAACAAAGGGAATGTGATTTTGACGCAATTGCTTTGTCACTTCAAGACTATAATCATTATGATAACATACAACAAAATGCTTTTTAAGTCTTGCTATCTTATATAACATTCTTCGCTCCTTTAAAATGGCAACAATATGCCCTCTGCTTAACTCCGTAACCAAAATACCTACAGCACTAGAAAATACTGCGAATCCAGCTATAATAAGTGTAACTGTAAAGATTCTTCCAGCATTTGAAATTGGAGCAATCTCTCCAAATCCAACTGTAGTAAATGTTACACCGGTCTGATATATAGCATCCATCAATGTAAAATCATCGATGATAACATAACCAATGGTTCCAACCATCATTGTTAAAACGGTAAGACTTAGGGGTAAACGAAAAGCTTTAAGGTGATGATAAACTTCAGGAAGAAGTTTTTTGTCAGGTTTGGGAGCGGACTCCCAGTGAAGTAGTTTACGAATCCTTGATAAAAGATTCATATTAACTTCCTTATAAACTTAAGAATTTTTCTTAAGTGTTCTTAATTCTCTTGCAGAGATTTTAATTTTTTTTGTAGTACCATCTTCTAAAGTGATACGAACTGTTCTTAAGTTAAGTAAAAAACGACGCTTTGTTCTATTTTTTGCGTGAGAAACATTGTTTCCACTCATTGGGCCTTTGCCACTAATAGCACATCTTCTTGCCATATTAGCTTCCTTTTGTAGGTTTTAAAGTTGCGAATTATATCAAACTAAAGCAAAACTTCAACTTAAGCCAAGTAATTCATCAACAATATACCAAAATTTATAAATCTTTTATAATTATACAGATAAAATGTATAAAATCAAATATAAAGTATTAATAATGGTTACAAAAGAGACGATAGATAAATTTATAGATAAAATCCCTCCAGCACCTAAAGCTTTAAGGGATACTATCTTGCTTTTAAATGCCGGAGAGTTGATTAAGGCAGCTAAGGTGGCACAGAGTGACTTAGCTCTTTCATCTTATCTGAAGAGTATGGTTAACAAGCCTATATATGGATTTAGAAACGAAGTAAGCAATATTTCACAGATTTTTGGCATACTTGGAGTTGCTGCCTCCAAGCAGAGTGTCTATAACTATATGATGAGTCTACTCTCTCCCAATAAATGGCTTCTATTTAAACTTAATTCTAACTCTTTTCATACTCTCCAAGATCACTTAACAATAAAATGGCAAAAAATATTAAAACACCTAGAAATTACAAATCAAGATACCCAAAATGCGATAACTCTACTCCCTGCAAGTATCATAGTTTCAGAAGCTCTATTTTGCGAACATATAGATGATGTAAATCTTTTAAGAACTGCAAAAGCACTTGATTACAACACTATTCTCTCTCGTCTTTGTGGTATTGACCTTTTTGATATATCTCAAAGAATTGCCATGAAGTGGGAAATGCCAAATGAAGTTTCACAAATAATTCAAGCCTCCTCAGGGATAAAACCATCTGATAACGAATTAATTAATCTACTTGGAAAATGGATGCACCTTCTACTCTTCTTTGAGCTTTCTCAACCACAATTCATTGAAGCGGGATTAAATGATTTTATAGATTTTCAGATAGATTACATAGGGGATATATATGAAGAATTTTCTACACTTATGACTAAGGACTTAGAATGAGAGCAATAATAAAAGATGGTATAGGTCTTTTTACACCTCAAGGTTTTTTAGATGCTAGTAGTGCAAGTTCATTTTTAACCATAGAAGATATAAATGCTACAAGTAATCTTAGAGTAGATATGATTTTAGTATCACTTAAAAAGG
>JAGHAW010000127.1 GCA_021161305.1 Sulfurimonas sp. | reverse complement strand
TAAGAGTTCTTGTTGCTACTGATATAGCTTCGAGAGGTTTAGATATAGAAGAATTACCGTATGTTATAAACTACGAACTTCCTTCCGTTCCTGAGGATTATGTGCATAGAGTAGGGCGAACTGGTCGTGCAGGACGACATGGAGAGGCTATCTCACTTATAGATATTTATGAGAAGTATGATATTAAAGAGATTGAACGCGTAATCGGGCAGAAGATACCAAAAGAAGAAGTTGAAGGTTTTGAGCCAGATCCGACTATAAGAAGAAAAGATGTGGATGAGCTTAAACTAAAAAGTGAACATAAAAAGCCTGATAGAAAACGCCCAGTAAAAAGAAGTTTTAAAAAGACAACTTCAACTAAAAAGAGAAGAACAACTAAACGAGACCCAAAATGATAAAAAATATTTTAAAAGTAGTTGGCGGACTTTTAATTATATTTGGTATAGCTTATGTATGGCATGTGCATTTTAACTATAGGTTTGAGACTATTAGTGAGGGGAAAGTTTATAAATCAGCACTTATTGACCCAGATAAACTAGAGAAATATCTAAAAGAAAATAAGATTAAAACTATAGTGGATTTGCTTGATGCAGGTGTGCAAGATGATTTAAATCCTGCAAAACAGAGAGAGATAGATGCAGAAGACAGAGCAGTAAATGAGTTTAATAAAAAGTACGATACTAATGTAAAACATATAAATATCCCATCAGGTCAAACTCCCACAAAAAGGACTTTGACAAAGTTTTTTGAAGTGCTTGATGATAAGGCTAACTATCCAGTGTTAATTCATTGCTATCATGGAACAGGTCGAGCTCAGATTTACAGTGCTTTATATAGAATCGAGTATGAAAAGTGGACAAACGGTGATGCCAGAGATAAGACAAGAGTTATAGTTCAAGCCCTTGGATATAAGAGTAGTTTTTCTGATAAGAAGTCAAAAGGTAAATTTTTGATGAGCTATAAGCCAAGAAGTGAGGGTGAAAATAGTACAATTGAGACTATTGATTAGTAGTGTACAGCTAACCAAATAGTCTCTTTCTCTGGTGTTGTCCAAGAAACTTTGTGTTTTGTATGTGCAGGTATATTTATATAGTCACCAGAGCATAGTTTCATATCATCAGAATCTTCAAACGATAAAATTGCCTCTCCTTCTAAAACTATAACCCATTCATCGCTATCTTGGTCATACCATCCAAATTCTGGAGATATGTGTCCTTTTGAGACAATTCGCTCAATCTTCAATCCATCTTTTGAAAATATATTTTCAAAAAATTCATCTTTTTGTGTCGGTGGTATATTTTTAAATATATTATTCATAAAGTTAAGTCCTTAGTCACAAATAACCCCAACTTCAGCAATAAGTAAATAGCTCTAGTGTTAGGCAGATTGCTGAAGGACTAGCTATCTAATCCAAAGGAATCTAACGACGCAATAGGGCTATTTACTTATTGCCCGAAGGGAAGTTTAAAAAGAAGGCTACTGCTTCGTTAAAAGGTATTGAAGCTACTAGTAGCTCCTGCAACCTTTTGCCTTACATTAGCCTTCTTTTTAAGCTTCTGAAGATGGGGTTATTTGTGACTAAGGACTTATTATAGTAGAATTTAACATGTGGAAAGATTATAAGTTAGAAATACTATACAAAGACGATTCTATTGTTGTTATAAATAAACCAAGTGGGCTTTTAGTTCATAAATCTATGATAGATAGACATGAAATTTATTTTGCCATGAAGATGCTTCGTGATCAGATAGGAGTTTGGGTTTATCCTGTACATCGCTTAGATAAACCAACATCTGGCGTACTTCTTTTTGCTTTTGATAGTGAGAGTGCAAGGCTTATGAGTGAGCAGTTTAAAACGCACACTATGCAAAAAAAATATATTGCAGTTGTTCGTGGATATACGGATGAAAAAGGTTTTATAGACCATGCTTTAAGTGTGAAAAATGATAAGATAGCTGATAAAAATGTCAGTGAAGAAAAAGAGGCTCAAGAGGCACAAACAGAGTATAAAAGATTGGCTACGGTTGAACTTCCTTATGCCATAGGGAGATATGAAAAAACAAGATACTCACTTGTGGAGTTACTTCCAAAAACTGGACGAAAACATCAACTGCGAAGACATATGAAGCATATCTCCCATCATATTTTAGGTGATACCAAGTACGGAAGAGGGGAGCATAACAAGTTAATAAGAGAGCATTATAATTGTCATAGACTTCTGCTTCATGCACTCTCTTTAGAGATTAGCCATCCATACACAAAAGAGAGGCTTATCTTTTATGCACCGTTAGATGAAACCTTTAACTCTATTTTTAAAAGTTTTGATTGGGAAGATTTTACTCAAAACATGCACTAACATATCCAACAACTCTATCTTTGTCATTACTAGCATCTGCACTTGTTCTATAGTCCAATATAGTTGGTTTTAAAGCTAGTTTTTTTGCACTTCTTATCATCGCTTCAACACCAATGATTCCACACGCTTCACAGCCGTTATGTAGAGCATGAACATCTAAGTAGTCAATAGCATTTAAGCAGATATTATCAATGATATTTGCCTCTTTAAGTGTGTGAAAATGGCTTAAATCTGTGCTTATAATAACTCCACAATCTTCACTACTTAAAACAAAATCTATAATTTCAGAGATAAGGCTAGGCTGAGCTCTGCCATAAACCAACTCTACAATCTTGGCATCTGGAATATAGTGCTTTATAAAGGGAAATTGCACCTCTGTTGAGTGCTCGGCATGTGGATTTAAGATAGTTTTTAAGTTAAATCTATTTTTTAATTCATTAACTATTTTTGTTGAACTTTTTATATCTCCAATAGGTGTCACATAATTTTCATCTTCACAGAGACTAATACCATCAAAAGCCACCCTGTGTGATGGTCCAATGATTACAAAGTTTTTAACGCTAGAATTTTGTAAAATTCTATAAGCTATATTTGCACTATATCCCGAGTAAACATATCCAGCATGTGGAACTATAACGGCTCTGCTTTTTATGTTTGGCAGTGAAAAACTTTCATCATAAACTTTGTTGAAATGTTCAAAATATCTCTCTAAATCAACCTCTCTTTGTGGGTAAAAAGACCCAGCTACACTCATCTCTCTATTCATTTCCAAACTCCTTTTATAGAACTTCCACATGCTTTGCATTTTCCATCTTCTATGTTTAACATACCGGAAGTAAATCCATTTCTGTCTATTAATTTTGCACCACATTCATAACAGTAGGTACTGCTGTCATTTTGAATATTACCGAGATAGATATATTTTATGCCATAACTTTTGGCAATCTCTTTAGCTTTTATCAGGGTTTCTATGGGTGTTCTTGGAGTATCAAGCATCTTATAAGTGGGATGAAAAGCACTAAAGTGCCAAGGTATATCTTTTCCAAGTTTTGTTGAGATAAACTCTGCCATCTTATGAATTTCAGCTTCACTATCGTTAATATCTGGAATTAGTAAAGTTGTAATCTCTAGCCATATATTACTGTTTGCAAATTCAATGAGAGATTCTAAAACCCCATCGAGATTAGTTTTTAAAACCTTTTTATAGTAGTCATGAGAGAAACTTTTTAGGTCAATATTGGCAGTATCTAACCATGAGTTCATATCTTGAAGCACTTCATGCGATTCAAATCCACTAGATACAAAGACATTTTTTATACCTTGTTCTTTTGCTAACACCCCTATATCTTTTGCATAAGGATACCAAATGGTGGGCTCATTATATGTATAACTAATACTTTGTGTTTTATTTTCCATAGCAATATTTACAATATCTTCTGGCATATATGTAACACTTTCATCTACAACAGAAGTTTGAGATATTGAATAGTTCTGACAAAACGGACAGCGAAAGTTACATCCAACAGTCCCAATAGAAAGAGATTTTGAAGATGGTAAAAAATGATAGAGTGGTTTTTTCTCTATGGGGTCGATATGCATGGCACTAGGATGAGAATAAGCCTTGTTAAAAAGTTCTCCATCTATGTTGTAGTTAATTCCACATATACCGTTTTTATCTTTCTTGAGAGTGCAATAATGCTTACAAAGCAGACAGGTAATAGAATTTTCATCTTTATAACGACTGTATTTCATCAAATTTCTCCGCTATAGCATCAACTTGATAAGTGTATATATCTGGATGTTTTGTATATATGCTAGGATTTGAACCAGCTTTCATGCTAAGGTGTTCTAAAAAATCTTTGGGCTTTGGAAGCTGTTCCCAAACTTGAGGCAAAAAAGTACCTTGATAGCCACCATGTTTTAAAATAAGTCCATCAATATGTGGTCGAACTTTTTTAATTAAGTCATCAAAATTTTCATACTCCAAAATCTTTGGTTCACTTAAAACTGAAACTTCAAGTGTTAAATGAGATAGCTCATCACTGCTAAGAGGAGTAAATCTAGGGTCATGAAATCCGGCAGAAACAGCGTTACTAACTATATCGTCTAAAAGTGTTTTGTGAGCGATAATAGAGCCTATGCAACCACGAAGATTCTTATCATAATGAATCGTTACAAAAGTAGCACCACTCTCACCTAAATAAGGGTAGTTACGAAGTAACTGTTCTTTATCTAAACCATACTCACTACCAAACTTACTGAGTATAGAATTTTTTGCAATGCGAAGTAAAATAGGATCTAGCATGTCAAATCCTTTTAAATTAAGTTGTAAATATTATATAACTTTTAAGTGTATAATG
>JAGHAW010000244.1 GCA_021161305.1 Sulfurimonas sp. | reverse complement strand
ATATTATATGTTTCATAAAAGTGATTATACTTAAATTTAAACTACAAAAACGGTATAATTCTAAAAAATATTATGAATATGTAGGAAACAATGGAAGATTTAAGCTATTACGAAATTTTAGAAGTATCTCAAAATGCAGATAAAACAACAATCAAAAAAGCATATAGAGCGATGGCTAAAAAGTACCATCCGGATAAAAATGCCGGTAATGCAGAGGCAGAGCACAAGTTCAAGCTTTGTAATGAAGCATACCAATGTTTAAGTGATGATAAACAAAAAAGCATCTATGACCGTTACGGTAAAGAGGGACTCCAAGGCATGGGTGGAGGTGGTCGCTCTTCTGGTGGCTTTGACGATTTAGGCTCGATGTTTGAAGAGATGTTTACTGGCTTTGGTGGAGGTGGTTCTCGTCGCCGTCAAAATCCAGCAGATATGGAAAAATACCCACTTGATATGAATGTAGATATATACATCAGCTTTCACGAGGCTATCTTCGGCTGTGAAAAAGAGATAGAGTTCTCTTATAAAACTTCTTGTAAAGATTGTAAAGGAACTGGTGCGAAAGGTGGAAAACTCTCTACTTGTAAGCAGTGTAAAGGTCAGGGTCAAGTCTATATGAAACAGGGTTTTATGACTTTTTCTCAAACTTGTCCGGTTTGTCATGGAACAGGAAGTGCACCAGCCGAACCTTGTAAAAGTTGTCATGGAGATGGTTACAAAGAAGTAAGAGAAAAAGTAACTATCAAAATTCCAGCTGGAATAGATTCAGATAACCGTCTAAGAGTTTCCGGCAAAGGAAACATAGGAAAACGGGGCTCTCGTGGTGACCTATATGTCACATTTACAGTTAAACCGGACAAACACTTTCAAAGAAACGGAAATGATGTATATATCTCAATCCCTGTCTTTTTCACACAAGCTGTTGCAGGTGATACTTTAACAATTCCATCACTTACCGGTGAACTTGAACTTAAACTGGATGTCGGTACAAAAGATAAGCAGCACTTCACTTTTAGAGGTGAAGGAATCGCCGATGTTCACGGACATGGAAAAGGTAACCTAATAGCTCAAGTTAATCTTACTTACCCTAAAAAACTAAACGATGAACAAAAAGAACTTTTAAACAAACTACAAGAATCTTTTGGAGTTGAATCAAAACCTCATGAGGGTGTTCTAGATTCTGCAATAGACAAGATGAAAAGTTGGTTTCAGTAAGCTAACCAAACGCCAAAACTACAGACCCTATCACTATTACAGCTATTCTTGAGTATTTGTCTTGAGATGGCTTGGGGCGAAATCTGTTTAAATCCTTAGTAAAAAACTCTACAATATCCAAAAAAGCTATCCATACTTGAGCAGCTATAGCTGTTACAAAGACCATAAACAGCAAAAGTTTTATAAATTCTAGTATTGCATCTATTGTTGGCATCTAAATTCCTTAAACCTAAACTATAAAAGATATTATCATAAATATAGTAAAAGAAAATTTATGATAAACTACCTCAATTAAATTATGAGGTATATATGAACAGAACACATCTAAAAAATCAACTCTCAACTCTGGCTCTATCTATGTTTAGAAAAGATTTTTTTGGTATTTATCATGGTTCATTATCTGCAAAAACAGAGTCTAACCGTTTTCTTATAAACACAAAAGAGGCTATTTTTGATGCTTTGGAAGAACATGCTCTCATCGAGTTATACTTTAAAAAAGATTATCGTTGGAATCAGGCAAGTATGGACGCAAATATACACCATAGTATCTACTCTCAAATGTCCGATGCAAAATTTATCTGCTTTAGTATGCCACCTTTTACAACAGCCTATTCACTTGAACACAACATCATTACACCAAAAGATTATTTTGGCTACAAAGAGATAGGTTCTATTGAAATCATAGACCCAAAACAGTTTGATGACTGGTATGACAGAGCTCAAAGTGAAATAACCCAGTACTTCCAAACTAAAAAAACAGATATTATGGTCATTCGTGGATATGGTGTTTACGCTTTTAACAGAGACCTCTATGGAATGGCAAAAAGACTTGCCATTTTAGAGAAAAGTTGCAGACTTCTTATGTTAGAGAAACCTGATTTTGACACTGGATTTGAATAAGCTAGTTTAAAAGAGTTATAGCCTCATAAGCTGTATCCATCATCTTATCAATCTCTTCATTTGTAATGATATATGGAGGCATAAAATAGACTATATGCCCAAGCGGTCTGAGAAGTACTCCATTTTTAAGTCCATGTTGATAAACTTTTAGCCCTATTCTCTGCTCTGGGCTATAACCTTTTAACTCAACTACACAAATCATACCCGTTTGACGAACCTCTGCTACATTATCAAGCTCTTTAAACTTTTGTAATTTCTCACCCATATAGTTAGCAATAACTCTATTTTTTTCTATAATATCATCATTTTCAAATATATCAAGTGTTGCATTTGCCGCACTACATGCCAAAGCATTTCCAGTGTAGGAGTGAGAGTGTAAAAATGCTTTATGTTCATTGTAATCACAGTAAAATTTTGCATAAATCTCATTAGAAGTTAAAACTACAGAGAGTGGAAGATAGCCTCCGGTTAAACCCTTAGACAGAACTATAAAGTCAGGAGTTATACCAGCTTTTTCACATCCAAACAATTCACCTGTTCTACCAAACCCAACCATAACTTCATCGGCAATAAGATGAACATTGTATTTGGTGCAAATCTCGCGAACCAAAACCAAAAATTCTCCATGATACATATGCATATATCCAGCACCTTGGATAAGTGGTTCTAAAATTATGGCACTTATCTCATCTGCTCTTGTCTTACACAACTCTTCAAACTCTCTTGCTGCACTTTTGGCTGATTCTATACTCATATCTTTTGGAACAGCAGTTTGGATGGTTTTAAGCAGAAGTGGCTTATAAGTATCTTTGTAAAGTTCAACATCACCAACACTTAAAGCACCAATAGTTTCACCATGGTAAGAGTTTGTAAGTGAAACAAAGATACTTTTGTTTTTTTTACCATCATTTAAGTGAGCATGATAACTCATCTTTAAAGCAACTTCTACAGCACTTGAACCATTATCAGAATAGAAACACTTATCTAACCCTTTTGGAGTCAATTTTACCAATCTCTCTGAAAGCCTTACAACCTGCTCATGAGTAAACCCTGCAAGTATTACATGTTCTAAAGTATCAAGCTGTTCTTTTATCTTCTCATTTATATAAGAGTTTGTATGCCCAAACATATTTACCCACCAACTACTTATGGCATCTATATATTTATTGCCCTCAAAATCTTCTAAATAGACTCCATGAGCTTTTTTAATCGGAATAAGTGGCAATGTCTCATGGTCTTTCATCTGAGTACAAGGATGCCAAAGCACATCCAAGTCTCTGTTTTTTAATTCTTCATTATTCATAAATTAAATATCCCTCTTCAAAACAACCATATTATTCACAACATCAACTATTTCAACCTTATCTCCATCTTTATAACCACTTAAATCATCCAAACTTTCCCAGTAAGTTCCATCAAACTTTACTGCACCGTTTTGAACATAACCTACCCCAGATATATGTGATCTTTCTTCATTTTTATCACTAGGTTTAGAAAGTTTTTGAAGTAAATAACCTCGCAGGGAAAAGGCACTTATAAGAGCTATAACAAAGGCTATAGCTATCTGAACAATACCGTTTTCAAAGCCATAAAAGTAAGAAACTATAGCTACTACGACAAAGCCAAGACCTATAAAAAACAGTATAAAAGAAAAAGTAATAGCCTCTAAACCTATAAGTAAAATACCTATAGCTAAGAGGTATGAGGCTGAAATAGTTTCTATCATTCTATGCTCCCTTTGAACCTAAAAACTCTTTTAAAATTGAGAGTGAGCCAATCATTTCAGTAGTTTCATAAGGAATAACTATCTTATCATTTGATTCATTTTTTGCTAACTCATGAAAAGCTGCTACTCTATCTTTTGCAAGTAAAAACTCTGCTGCTAGTGAGTTGTTTACCATAGCTGAGTTTATCATTATCATAGCATTTTGTTGACCTTCAGCTATTTGTTCCTGCTCATACTTAGAAGCATCTGCCATTCTCTCAATAGCTTCAGCTTCTAGGTATGCTTTTTGTTTTTGAGCCTCTGCTTCACGGATAACTGCTTCTTTATCCGCCATAGCTTTTAGCTCTATAGCTCTTTTTTCTCTCTCAGCCTTCATCTGCAAGTTCATCGCTTCTTCTATCTCTAATGGAACAGAGATATCACGAAGTTCAACCCTCATAGTCTTAACACCCCATTTTGAAGAAGCTTCATCTATAGCTTGAAGTATTTTACGGTTTAGAGAATCTCTTGATGAGAGTGTTTCATCAAGTGCAAGTTGCCCTATTTCTGCACGCAAAGTAGTAGTTGATAGGTTTGATAGTGCATTTTTAAAATCAACTATGCCATAGGTTGCTTTTTTTGCATCTTCAACCTGAATAAATACAATTCCATCTACATTTATGTTTACATTATCCCTTGTAATTACACTTTGTTGTGGTATGTTGATAATCTGTTCTTGCTTTGTAAGTTTTGAACTTATTGAGTCCAAAACAGGGATAATTATATGAAAACCACCCTCTAAAGTCTTGTTGTATTTTCCAAGTCTCTCAACAACATAGGCATGTGCCTGAGGCACAATAACAATACCTTTTATAATTATAATAGCCACTGCAATAACAATAGCCAAACTTATAATACTTACTGCTTCTATTTCCATAAAAATTCCTTCACATTATTTTACATAAATATACTTAACTTTCGCACCTAAACCCAAGCATTTTTTGAGTCACATCCTGCAACACACTGATAATAGAGATTAAATCTTCATTTCTATATTCAACCCCAAAAGTCAAGACAACTTTTTCTAAATTTTAATTCCATTGTCACTATGTTACCTTATGCCACATTTTTATCTAATAT
>JAGHAW010000086.1 GCA_021161305.1 Sulfurimonas sp. | reverse complement strand
CTAGAACTTGATGAAGAAGTTGAAACTGAAGAAGATTCTGATAAAGAGCTAGAACTTGATGAAGAAGTTGAGTTGAATGAAGAGCTAGAACTTGATGAAGAAGTTGAAACTGAAGAAGATTCTGATGAAGAGCTAGAACTTGATGAAGAAGTTGAAACTGAAGAAAATTCTGATGAAGAGCTAGAACTTGATGAAGAAGTTGAAACTGAAGAAAATTTAGAAGCACAGATACAAAGTGCAGTAGAAGAGTTGAGTGATGAGGATTTAGATAGTATAGTTGATGAAGAGACTCTCTTAAAAATTGCGACTAGTGAGATAGACAGTATCGATGCTTTAAATACTAGAGAACTTAAGTTGGCTATAGGTGAAGAAGTAGATTTAGAAGAGTTGGATGAAGTCAGTCAAAGTGATGAAATTGAAAGTCTCGTAGAGACAAACTTAGACACTACATGCGACGAAGAACTCGAAAACCAAGAACAAATTGAAAATGAAAATGATGGAGTAGAAGCACTTAAAAAATTGCTTAAAGCTCTCTCAGATAAAGATGTTGCTGCTTCATTGAAAGGCATGAAAATAAATATAAATATAACTTTAGGTAATAATTAATGAATAATCATAGTGGAGCAGTTTTAGTTCTTTCAGGTCCAAGTGGAGCAGGAAAAACTTCGTTAATTAAAAAAATAGCTGATGAGATTGGTGAGTATTATTTCTCTATATCTACTACAACGCGTCCCATTAGAGATGGGGAAGTTGATGGTGTTCACTATCATTTTGTAAATGAGGAAGAGTTTAAAAAAGATATAGCAGAGGATAATTTTTTGGAGTATGCTGTGGTTCATGGTAACCACTATGGTACATCTTTAAAATCAGTTAGAGAAGCTTTAAACGCTGGTAAATTAGTATTGTTTGATATAGATGTACAGGGTAATACAGCAGTAAACTCTCGACTAGGAGATATAACTACCTCTGTGTTTATTACTCCTCCAACTCTTTCTAAGTTAAAACAACGACTTTTAGATCGTTCTACGGATACTCAAGAGGTAATGGAAAGTCGCTTAAAAATGGCGAAAAGAGAGATACAAAGAATCTCTGAATACGATTATATGATTGTCAATGAGAACTTGAATGAAGCTGCAGAAGTTTTAAAACTTATTGCACTAAGTGCAAAGATGAAAATTCCAAGTGAAGATATAAATAAGTTTATACAAGAGTGGGAAGATATATAAGAAAGCTATATAAGAGTATTTACAGCAAATAGTAGTTATACTCTCGAATAATTTAAAAAGGATACAAATATGGGCATGCCTGGTGGAACAGAACTATTAATAATCTTTGGAATCGTAATCTTGTTATTTGGTGCAAAGAAAATACCTGAACTTGCAAAAGGTTTTGGTAAAGGTATCAAAAACTTTAAAGCTGAGATGAAAGAAGAAGACACTCCTGAGGTTGTATCTTCAGAGGAACCAAAGAAAGTAGAAAAAACTGAAGAAGTTGCATCTACAGAAGCTCCAAAAACTACTACAACACAAGCATAAGACTTGAAACAACGAGTATCGACGCTATTGCGTGAAAAACTTGGTTGTGAAGTTGTTTTAGAGAAGCCAAAAGATCGTTCTTTTGGTCATTTTGCTACCCCCATAGCTTTTTCTTTAGCAAAGGAACTTAGAAAGTCTCCTATGATTATTGCAGAGGAGTTAGCTTCTTCATTTGATGATCATGATATTTTTACTAGTGTAGAATCTGTAAAAGGTTACTTAAATTTTCGTTTGAGTGAAGATTTTTTAAGTGAATATGCTGCTTGGGCATTAGACAACCCAACAGAGTTTGCTAAACAAGAGCAAAATGAAAAAATTCTTTTAGAATTTGTAAGTGCCAACCCTACTGGTCCACTGCATATTGGTCATGCTCGTGGAGCAGTTTATGGAGATACTCTATATAGATTAGCAAAGCATTTAGGTTATGATATAACTGCTGAGTATTATGTAAATGATGCTGGTAATCAGATAGATTTACTTGGACTCTCCATTGCTCTTTATGCTCGTGAAAATATCCTCAATGAGACTGTTGAATATCCTGAATCTTATTATCGTGGTGAATATTTAGATGGTTTAGCAAATGGTGCTATAGAGAAGTTTGGGAAAGAGATTTTTTCTGATGAATCTCGATACAAAGAGCTTGCACTTTGGGCAAAAGATGGAGTTATGGATATAGTTGTAGATTCTCTTGCAAATCTAAATATCCATTTTGATACCTTTGTAAAGGAATCATCTCTATATAGTGACTGGGATAGAGTGATGCAAAAGATGGGTGATGGTATCTATAAAAAAGATGATAAAGTCTGGATAGCGTCTGAGTTAAAAGGGGATGATAACGATAGAGTTGTGGTTCGTGAAGATGGCAGACCTACTTACTTAGCTGGAGATATAGTCTATCATAACCAAAAATTTGAACGAGGATATGATCACTATATCAACATCTGGGGAGCTGACCACCACGGTTATATACCTAGAGTAAATGCAGCAGTTGAGTATCTTGGATATGATTCTAGCAAACTAGAAACTCTTCTTTCTCAGATGGTCTCACTTCTTAAAGATGGTGAACCATATAAGATGAGTAAACGAGCCGGTAATGTAATACTTATGAGCGATATTGTTGATGAGATTGGAAGTGATGCTCTTAGATTTATTTTTGCTTCAAAAAAATCAGATACAGCTTTAGAGTTTGATTTGGCAGAGTTTAAAAAACAAGATAGCTCAAATCCTATTTTTTATATACAGTATGCGCATGCCAGAATACAGACACTACTATCTAAAGCAGAAGTAAGTAAAGAAGAGATAAATAGTGCAACTCTTAAAAACCTTGGAGATAATGCAGATAGTTTACTATTTGATGCACTACTACTTCCAGAGATAGTTGAAGATGCATTCAGTTCTCGTCAAGTTCAAAAACTACCTGACTATCTAAAAGCTCTTGCAGCATCTCTTCATAAGTTTTACTATGATTGCAGAATTATAGGTACAGATAATGAAGCAAAATTACTTAAACTTCTTTTAGTAGTTGCCCTTTCGCTAAAAGTCGGTCTCTCTCTTATGGGAATCGAAGCTAAAGATAGAATGAGTAGAGAAGAGGATTAATCTTCTTTTAAAAGTTCAGAACTTTTTAGTTCTGGATATAGTTTTAAGATCTCTTTAGCAGATGATTTAGGGATTTGGATTAGTATTGGATTCTTACTCTCATCAAGCCAAAAACTTATTTTTTTTATCTCACTCAGACTCATTGATGTACATCCCGCGGTAGAAGCAGTTTTTGATTTTTCAACATGTAAAAATATACAAGAGCCTCTTTTTTTAACTGCTTTTTTATTGTGAGACACTACAATTCCTAATTCATATTGATGATCATCTCTTTTCATGAACTCAAAACTTTTTGGTTTGTTTTTTGGCATATCTATAATTTGGTTATACTCTTTAGCGTTGCTGTCATCTACGCATATGAGGTTTTTTGATGCATGAAGATAGGGCATAGAAAAATTACTTTTTTGAGTATAACCAAAGATATGAGTAAGTCTAAACACTCCGATAGGTGCTTTCTTGTCTCCCTCATATTTAAGAGGTTCATAAGATTTTTGTTTTAGGTCAATTTCCCCAATTCCCCATCCTAAACCATTTTTACCAATATTTACTTTTATAGTGTTAAAAACTTTTTTATTACCATCAAAACACTCCAATTTTGCATCCGAAGTGTTAAAGTCATTGGCAATTATCAATACAATTTGTTGCGAAGAGTATAGAAATATTGAAAAACTTACTAAGATTAAGAAACTTTTTATCATAAGGTATGGTACTATTACTATTATATGAATTTAATTAAGAAGAAGTGATGAGTATTAAAATAAGAAAAGCAACGGTTGGTGATGCACCTTTTTTAGCACAGATGATATTGCAAAGTTCGAGAGCCGGTAAAAAAGAAGGTATTTTTGATCTGATATTTAATCAAAAGAGTGATAAAGAAGTTTTAAAAAATTTAGAGGCTTTAACTCAGACTAATGCAAAAAATCAGTGTCATTTTAATAATTTCTTAGTAGCAGAAGTTGATGGAAAAAGTGTTGGTACACTCTGTAGTTATGAGCCTCGTATTGCAACAAAGCAAACTTTTGTAGATGCTTTGAAAGAGATAGGTTGTGGTGATGATGTTTCAAAGAGTTTAGAAGTTATCTATGAGTGTGAGTTTGATTTGAATACAAGAACGCTTATGTTTGATTTTATGGAAGAGCTAGATGGTTTTATTGATGTAGGTATCTTAAAAGCTTTAATGCAAAAAAGTCTTTTAACTGCAAGATTAAAAGGCTATAGAATCGCTCAGAGTATAGTTGAAATAGGTTCTTTAGAGGCTCTTATGTACTATAAAAAACTAGGATTTAAAGAGGTAGCTACAAAAGAGTGTGAACTTTACAGAGAAAAATTTGGCAGAGCAGGTTTAATTCTTCTTGCCATAGAGTTTTAGGTTTTTTTATAGAATCCTCAGCCCTCTCTCTTCTTCCATCTCTACTTGCTATAGCTTTAGCGGTTTACTCAAAAAATGTGCTTTTATCACTTTTTGGCGGTATATTTTTAGGACTTCTTCTATTAAATGATTTTTCACTTATCCTCTCTTTGGAAGCTCTGTTATCACTTTTTATCTCCCTTTTGTCACAAGGATGGATTCTGAAAACTTTGGGTTTTGCGATTTTGGTTGGAAGTATTATGGCCTTGATTGAAAAATCCGGTGGTATAGAAGGTTTTGTTGAGTATATTCAAAAAAGAAAAAATCTTGTTAGTTCTCCTCGTTCAGCACTTCTGCTTAGTTATGCTATAGGTGTGGTTATTTTTATAGAATCCTCTATTACTGCTTTGATTGCCGGTGCTGTTGGGAGACCTGTTTGTGATAAATACAAAGTTCCCCGTGCTAAGTTGGCTTTTGTTTGTGATTCGACATCTGCCCCTATATGTTCGCTGATAGTTTTAAATGGCTGGGGTGCTCTTCTTCTCGGTCTAATCTCTACTCAAATCTCTGAGGGAATGATTAGTGGAAATAGTGTTGATATTTTAATTAGTGCAGTGTTGTATAATTTTTATGCTTTTAGTGCTTTAGCAGTTACATTTTTAGTTGTATGGTTTAATATAGATATAGGTTTTATGAAAAATGCAAAGTTTGTGCCACAAAAAGTAGAAGATATAGCCTTAAAAAAAGCTAGTATGAACTATATGATTCTACCAATTTTGCTTATGGTGTTTTTAGTATTTGTTTTTTTATATATAACTGGAGATGGAAATATTCTAAACGGAAGTGGCTCAAGTTCTATTTTTTATACAGTCGTGAGTACGCTATTTTTTATGCTTATCTATTTTGTTGGTAGTAAAAATATGACTCTTGGTTCGTGGAGTAAAAGTTCATTTAAAGGAGCAAAAAAACTTTTCCCCATAGCAATGATACTACTCTTTGCTTTTGCTATTGGAAAGGTTACGGTAGAGTTGAACACAGGATTATATTTGGCTTCGCTTGCAGATGAAAGTTTAAATATTCACTTTTTAGCAGGTGTTATTTTTTTATTAAGTTCACTTATGGCATTTTCAACCGGAACTAGCTGGGGAACTTTTAGCATTATGATTCCTGTAGCTGTTCCTATGGCTGTGGGAATGGAAGCTGATGTAGCACTTTGCATTGGAGCAGTTATATCAGGTGGTGTTTTTGGAGACCACTGTTCTCCCATCTCAGATACTACTATCATATCCTCTATGGCTAGTGATTGTGAAGTGATAGAGCATGTAAAAACGCAACTTCCGTATGCTCTTATAAGTGGAGTTATAGCATTGGTATTTTTTATACTATTTAGTTTTAAGTAAATTTAACCTTTTTAGTTGTAGAATAACTTTAACTCTACATATAAGGATTACAAATGAAAAAGGTGTTTTTATCTGTTCTTTTATTTCTATTTCCATTATATCTTTTTGGAAATAGTATAGATGAAGAATATATGGATGGTCTTGATGCTTACAAAGCAAAAGATTTTCAGTCTAGTTATGCTGTTTTTTCAAAGTTATACCTCAAAAAACTCTCGGATGCTAGGATTAACTTTTATCTTGGTCGTTCAGCACTTGAAACAGGTCGATATGAAGTGGCATTAGCTGCTTTTGAAAGAGTTGAAATGTTAGGTGTCGCAAGTTTAAGAAGTAAATTTGAGATGGCGAGAGCATATTTGATGTTAAAAATGTATAAAGATTCTGAACTTGCATTTGAGGAAGTTCTTAGTAATCCAGATTTATCTAAGAATTTAAGAGTAAATGCTGAATTATATCTATCTAAAGTTAAAAAAGTTCAGAAGAAATCGTTTACACATGTGAGTGTTAATTTGGATTGGGTATATGATTCAAATGTAAACTACGGTTCACTTGGTGGTAAGTATGACACAGATATAGGAACTTATCCCTCTTCTGAACTTTCAGATAGAGCTATTCAATTATATGCTGGTATTACGAATGTATATGATATAGGGGATAAGGGTGGTTTTGCTATTAAGAATATAATTAACTTATTGACAAAAGATTATCAAGAATTAGATTCTTATGATATTCAGTTTTTGTCATATACTCCAAGTTTGCTTTATAAAGAAACTGCCTATGTTGCAGAACTTGTAGTTGGTGTAGATATTATGACTTTGGGTAAAAGGGAGTATCTTCGTACGGTTTCTATCTCTCCAAGATTTG
>JAGHAW010000064.1 GCA_021161305.1 Sulfurimonas sp. | reverse complement strand
GCCCATATACTCCACATTAAATCTTAGAGAAAATTTAAATATTATTCCCTCACCAAAAAGATATTATCCTTACAGTAATGTTGGTGCACATATTATTGGCTATGTCTCTCGTGCTAATAAAAAAGATGTTGAGAGAGATAAGCAGCTTGAACTTATAGGGTATGCAGGTAAAACTGGTGTTGAGAAGTATTACAACACCTATCTACAGGGTAAAGCAGGTCTGCGTAAGATTAAAGTTAATGCAAACAATCAAGAAATTGAAGAACTTTCATATAGGAGTGCAGATGAAGATAGAAAACTTACTCTAACTATAGATATAGAGTTACAAAAGTATATATCTTCACTCTTTAGAAAAAAAGCCGGTGCTGTTATAGTTATGGGTGTTGATGGTGCAATTCTTTCAGCAAGTAGTTTTCCAGAGTATAATTTAAATACTTTTGTATCAGGCATCTCTCATAGTATGTGGAATAAGCTCTCCACAAGTCTTGAAAAACCATTCACAAATAAGCTTGTAAATGGTCTTTATCCTCCCGGTTCAAGCATAAAAACAGGTTTAGGACTTATCTATATAACATCAGGTATAGACCCATCTTGGCAGGTAGATTGTCGTGCTGCAATGCCTCTTGGTAAAAGGGTTTTTAGATGTTGGAAAAAAAAGGGGCATAGAAAAACTGCTCTTAAAAAAGCCATTAGAGAGAGTTGTGATGACTATTTTTATAAAGGAAGTTTACAAGTCGGCATCAAAAAAATGAGTGAAGGTTTTATGAGATATGGTCTTGGTAAAAAAACAGGAGTAGACCTGCCAAATGAATTTATCGGGATTGTTCCCTCAAGAGAGTGGAAAAGAAAAAAATATAATCGTCCTTGGTATATAGGAGAGACTGTAAATACCTCCATAGGTCAAGGTGATTTTTTAGTTACACCTATGCAGATGGCACAGTTTACTGCTCTTATGGCAACAGCAAAACTTCCTACTCCTCATTTTGCTAAAGAGATAGGTTCTGAAGTTTATGAACCAAAATTACAAAATGTACTTAACAAAGATGAGCTTAAAAAACTTCCTCTGATTCAAAGAGCTATGTATGAGGTGTGTAACCATCCAAAAGGTACAGCAATGCACTATCTTAGTTCAAAAGTGACTATTGCAGGTAAAACTGGTACTGCTCAAGTTGTTGCGATTATGCAAGATGTAGAAGATAGAAAACATGAGCATGAGATGTCGTATTACAGTCGCTCCCACGCTTGGTTTACCTCTTATGGACCATACAAAAACCCTCAATATGTTGTTTTGGTTATGGTTGAGCATGGTGGGCATGGTGGAGCAGCAGCTGGTAAGATAGTGTCAAAAATATACAACAAACTCTTAGAACTTGAGTATATTACAAAACGCTAGGTTTAGGCGAAAGAGTTTTGAATAAAAAGAGCGAGAATTATTAGTAAAAATATCGATCCGGCTCTGTTGTAGAGTTTGTTCGCAAGTATAAAGAGTAGAGTTACGGATGCTCCAACCATTATAAGCATATCAAATTTTGTAGCAACTAGATCTATTGTAAGAGGGTTTACAAGTGAAGCAGCACCTAAAACCATAGAGAAGTTTGCAACATTTGAACCGATAATATTACCGATACTCATCTCAGCATTACCTTTTTTAACAGCTACAAGGGATACTACAAGTTCTGGCAGTGAAGTTCCCAAAGAGATTAAAAACAGACCTATAATCCACTCACTGATTCCAAAATCTCTAGCTATATTGGTTCCACTCTCGATAACAAAATTCGCACCACCAATAGTCAGTGTAAAACCTATAGCCAAAAGAGGTATAGCTCTGCCCCAGTTAAATTTTTCAGTTTCCAAATCCTCATCTATTTCTCCCTCCAATTCCTTTTTAGAACTAGTAAATAGAAAAACAAGATATGAAACCATCAACAGAAGATATAAGAGACCATCAATTCTGCCTATCTCACCATCTTGAATCATAATAAAGAAGAGAACAAGAGGGACAATCACCCAAGCACTGTCTTGTGCAAAAAGATTTCGTTTTGGGTGCATAGTTTTTGAAATCATAAAAACAACCCCTAAAACAAGCGTTATATTAAAGATAATACTACCTACAACATTTGCTACAGCCATATCACTCTTACCTTGACCTGCTGCCATCATAGAGGCTGCCATCTCTGGCAGAGATGTTCCAAATGCTATAAGAGTAGCACCTATTACAAAGTGAGATATTTTAAAATGAAGAGCGATTCTTTCCGACTCTTTTATAATAAAATCAGCACCATAAATCAGTGCTGCCATAGCAGCTATAAAAATTAAAAAATCCATTATCCATTATTCCTTACTATTAAACTTTTTGGTAGGTTAAACTTCTCTATAAGTTGTGATTCTTTTTCTCTCATCTCGCCATCATCAACTTCATGGTCAAAGCTAAGAAGATGAAGAAGTCCATGTATAAAGAGCAATGCCAACTCATCACTGTTTTGATGTCCAAATTCTTTAGCTTTAGCTTCTACATGCCAAGAAGATATAACTATACTTCCAAGTGGACTCATAGGCATCTCTTCATATGGAAAACTTAAAACATCTGTATCTTTGTCTATATCTCTATACTCTTTGTTGATACTCTTTATCTCTTCATTTGAAGTTATTATAAGCTCTATCTCTTTTTCACTAAGAGATTCGGCAATAGAGTTTAAAAAAAGTTCATCTACTTCAAGTGAAGTTCTATTATCTAGTTCAATCATGGGTGGAATTATATCTAATATGATTATATATATGCTAAAATTTCTTTATGAATATAAAAAGTAAAAAAGCAGTATGTATTATGAGTGGTGGAATGGATTCAACTCTTAGTGCGTATATGATGAAAAAAGATGATTACGAAATAGTTGCAGTACATTTTAACTACGACCAAAGAACCCAGACTAAAGAGTTGGAATGTTTTCATAAAATAAGTGATGAGTTAGGTGTTTTGCAAAAATATGTTTTGGATTTGGATTTTTTTAAACAGCTTGGTGCTTCGGCTTTAACAGATAAAACTATAGAAGTACCTACGAATGGGATAGAAGAGGGTGTACCTGTAACTTATGTACCTTTTAGAAATGGAATCTTTTTAAGTATGGCAGCTGCTATAGCTGAAAAAGAGGGTGCAGAAGTTATAAGTATCGGCGTAGTTGAAGAGGATAGCAGTGGTTACCCTGATTGTAGAGAATCTTATATAAAAAGTATGGAACAGTCGATAAATCTAGGAACAAAAGATGAAACAAAGATTAAGATTCATATGCCATTGGTTGCTTTGAAAAAATCTCAAATAGTTCAAAAATCTTTAGAACTGAATGTTCCACTGCATCTTACTTGGAGCTGTTATAAAAATGAGGACAAAGCATGTGGAGTTTGTGATAGTTGCAGACTTAGACTAAATGGATTCAAACTGGCTAAAACAGAAGACCCTATTGATTATGAATGAAATTGAGTTTAGAGAGTTTAAAATCAGACACATTTGTAAAAATAGTCTGAAAAACAGTTACATTAGTGTTGATAAAAACTCAAATATACTACTAAAAACACCAAGTGTCTCAAAAAAATTCATAGAAAATATGCTTCTTGAAAAAGAATCGTGGATAAGAAAGCAACTTCTAAAAAACCAACAAAATCCACCACAGATAGTAAGCTTAGAAGATGAAGTTCTGCTTTTTGGTGAGATTTACTCCATAGATGTAGATGAGGCTAGAGAGTTAAGAGAGTTTTTGAGGTGTTCAAGAGGTGACACTAAAGAAATTTTTTTAAAATGTTATGACAAATTTTATAAATTAAAAGCTTTAGAGTATTTAACTCCAAGAGTTGATCATTTCTCAAAAACAATGAATTTAAACTACAAAGAGATAAAATTTAGAAAGATGAGAAGTAGATGGGGGAGTTGTAGTTCACAGAAAGTTATAACGCTAAACAGCGAGTTGATAAAGGTAAAAAAAGAGTATATTGACTATGTAATCGTACATGAATTGGCACATCTAATTTATATGAATCACTCAAAAGATTTTCACTCTCTAGTTCAACAATATATTCCAAATGCCAAAAGCATAAGAAAAGAACTTAAAGAGATAAATATTATTTTTTAAAATACTCTATATGATATCTGC
>JAGHAW010000051.1 GCA_021161305.1 Sulfurimonas sp. | reverse complement strand
TAAGCCTCTTTATTGGCAATAAATCTTGTACTGGTTTCAAGAACAGTATCGATAACTTTTAAGTTATTTGCTCTCAAAGAGGAACCTGTTTCGGTAATCTCCACAATTGCATCTGCAAGGTCTGGTACTTTAACTTCTGTTGCACCCCAACTATACTCGACATTGGCACTAACTCCATGTGAAGCCAGATAAGCTTTAGTCAAATTAACAACTTCTGTTGCAATAGTTTTACCCTCAAGGTCTTTTACACTTTTATAAGGAGAATCCTCTTTAACAGCCAATACCCACTTTACTGTAGAAAAACTTGCTTTTGCATAAGTTAGTTCACACACTTCTACTACATCTGCGTTATTCTCTCTAATCCAGTCTAGTCCAGTAAGTCCACAGTCAAGCTGTCCTCCTGCAACATATCTAGCCATCTCTTGTGCTCTAATAAGCATACAAGATATCTCTTCATCATCGATGGCAGGGTAGTAGTTTCTGCTACTAACTTTGATGTTATATCCTGCTTCTTTAAATATATCTATAGTAGCGTCTTGAAGACTTCCCTTTGGAATACCTAATTTTAATTGCATCTGCGTTCATCCTTAGTTTATATTTAAGCATTATACAAAAAAATTTACTTTTAGATTAGACTTCTTGCATAACTTAAAAAATTAGATTCCGGATCAAGTCCGGAAGGACGAGCTACAGGAACTTTTGTCATTCTGGACTTGATCCTGAATCTAGGTTATGTCAGAAGTCTATTAACTTTTTTTAAAGTCTTTTTAACTCAATAAAATTAGTATTAAGTCATTTTCGCTAAAATAGCACTATTATTTTACGGAGAGTCTAAGATTTGTCATTAAACTTACAAACAAACACAGAACATTTTACAAACCCTCTTTATCTGGAGAGTGGTCGTATTTTAGAGCCTTATGACATTGCCTATGAAACATATGGTGAGTTAAATGATGACAAAAGCAATGTTGTTGTTATCTGTCATGCACTAACTGGCTCACACCACTGTGCCGGTACTTACGAGGGTGAAAATAAAGCTGGTTGGTGGGATGGACTTATCGGTTCTGGTAAGGCAATAGACACAGACAAATATTTTGTGATTTGTACAAATGTTGTAGGAAGCTGTTTTGGTTCAACTGGTCCTATGAGTTTGCAACATCCTCACCACAATCACTATCGTTACAAGTTTCCTGTAGTAACTATAAAAGATATGGTAAAAGCTCAGAGGATTCTTTTTGACAGACTCGACATTCATAGAGTCTATGCCATTGTCGGTGGCTCTATGGGTGGAATGCAAGCACTTCAGTTTGCCATCCACTACCCTAACTTTGCACAAAAAATCATCTCTATGGCTGCAACTTACGCAACTCAACCTTGGGCAATTGCTTTTAACAAAGTTGCTCAAGAATCAATATTAAAAGACCCTGATTTCAAACAGGGTTACTATGACCCAGAAGTTATAAAAGAGCAAGGTTTAGCAGGAATGGCTGTTGGTCGTATGGCTGGACATATCAGCTTTTTATCTCATGAATCTATGCAAGAAAAATTTGGTCGTGAATATAAACGAACAGATGGACTCTATGAGCTTTTTGGTAAGTTTCAGGTTGAATCTTACTTAGAGTACAACGGCTACAACTTTACAAAATGGTTTGACCCTTTAGCTTATCTCTACATCACAAAAGCTATCAACATTTTTGACCTTGGACGAGGTTTTGATTCCATGCAAGAAGCTCTGAAAAAGATTCAAGCCGAACTTTATCTTATAAGCTTTAAAGATGATGTCTTATTCAAAAATATCGAGATGAAAAAGATAGCTGATATACTTAGTGAAGTTGGCAACACAAACCATACCTATATAGATATAGACAGTGACTACGGACATGATGCCTTTTTGGTCGAGCTAGATAAATTTGACAAATATATAAAGGATGCGTTAGATGGCTAAACAAGATTTTGAAACAAAACTAGAGGGTGCAAAAAAGATTTTAGAGACACTTATGAACCCTGAAATAACTCTGCAAGATAGCGTAAAAGCTTATGAAAAAGGGATGAAAGAGTTAAATGATGCTCAAAAGATGCTTGAAGTTGCAGAGATAAAGATTAACGAGATAAAGGGTTCATGAGAGCTGCCGTCCTACAACTTAGTGCTCAAGGTCTTAGTTCTACAAAGCTATACAACTACATTAGAATCGCTCATAAACAGGGAGTGAAAGTTCTGCTTCTTGGTGAGTACATTTTAAATCCTTTTTTCAAAGAGTTAGAGAGTATGTCTGTAGCTATGATAAAAGAACAAGCCCTGCTTCAAAGCAAGATTTTAAAAGAGCTGTCATCAACTTACAATATGACCATTGTAGCTCCACTTATAATTGTAAAGAAAAAAGAAGTTTACAAAACCATAGCTAAATTTGCTCCAAATTCTACCTCATACTATCAACAACAACTTCTTATAAACTACTCTCATTGGAATGAGGAGAAGTTTTTTGCAAATGATGTAAAAAAACTGCAATCACCTCTAGTCTTCAAAGTAGATGGTTTTAAGTTTGGAGTTATTAGTGGTTTTGAGCTTCACTTTGATGAACTTTTTTTACAACTCTCTTCTAAAAATATAGACTGTATCTTAGTTCCAAGTGTATCTACTTTTGAATCATATGAAAGGTGGAAAGCACTCATACTCTCTCGTGCTTTTACAAACAACTGCTATGTTTTAAGAGCGAATCGTATAGGTAAATTTCAAGATAAAGAGTTTAGCTGGAAATTTTACGGAGATTCTGTGTTAGCTTCACCAAACGGAGAACTGCTGGAACACCTAGGCAACAAAGAGGAACTGATGATAGTAGATATGAGCCATACAGAGGTCATACAAGCTCGTCGTTCTTGGGGTTTTAAAGAAGCACTTCATAAGAGAGATTCACTATGATGAACTATTTCCAGCGTCAAATTCAACTCTGGGGTGAAGAGAAACAAGCACTGCTACAAACTAAAAGAATCGCAATAATCGGCTCTGGTGGTCTTGGAAGTTCTTTGGCATTTGCCTTGGGTTCTAGTGGAATTGGTGAGATTCACATGGTAGATTTTGATAAAGTG
>JAGHAW010000231.1 GCA_021161305.1 Sulfurimonas sp. | reverse complement strand
GAGTAAAAATATGTCAAATTGCCAAGTTTTCAGTGATAAGGATAAAAATTAGTTAGAATTTGAGTGTTCCTAGCCAATGATGGCTAGGAAAAAATTGCCGAAAGGAGGTTAAGATGAAACATCTTAACATTATCCTAAAAATTCTAATGATAATTTATGTCATCATTAAAATTATAAAAGGATTAAGTTAGAGGGATACCACCCTCTAACTCTTAACGGCAATTATAACACAAAAAGGAAAACTATGGAAAATTTAGCAGATATGGTCTTAACTCTTATAGTGGTAGTTATGGTTTTTATGATAGGAAACTTACAAAAAAGAGTTAAAAAACTAGAAGACAGATTAAACTAAACAGTTATGAAACTCACAAAAGATATAGAAGCTAAGTTTTCTAAACTTGGTATAAGTAGTTGGAGTGAACTTGCTCTGATGATTCCACACTCTTATGAAGATTTTAGACTTCATGAGAGACTTCAAATCCACATGTCACAACTTATAGATGCAACAGTTGAATCAGTTTATCGTGCTCCAAATTCTATCCAAATTACTTTTTTTGCTCATAACTTTGGGCATAGTATTACTGGAGTTCTATTTCGTCCAAAACCATATATGATGCATCAGTTTCAAGTAGGTAGCAGAGACTGTTACTATGGTATGTGTGAGTGTAAGATGGGTAACTGCTCAATGAGTATGCCGAGAAAAATCACAACAGTTGGAAAAATAACACCAAAGTATAAATCAGCTTTGAGAAGTGATGTGATGGGTAGATTTATAGCTAAAAACTTAACTTGTGAAAATTTAAAAGCAGAGGGTTTAGATGATAAAGCAGTTGAGGAAGTTTTAAAACTCCACAATCCGACTGATGAGATTTTAGGGTGCAAAGAGTTAAGTCAAGAAGCGATTAATGCTCTGAAATATATAGAACTATTTACATATATGAAGCAGTTAGCTACTAAAAGAAGATACTTTAATGCGAGTTTATCAAAAGATGCCAGTTACGAAAAGTGGGCTAAAACTCTGCCTTTTAAACTTACAGATGAACAGGTAAAATCCATAGAAGATATTAAGAGTGATTTTAAAAAAGATGTGGCTTCAAAACGAATGATAGTTGGAGATGTTGGAAGTGGTAAAACTATGGTTATTTTAGCAAGTGTAGAGATGATGTTGCCAAGTCGTTCGATCTTGATGGCTCCCACAACAATTTTAGCCAAACAGCTTTTTGAAGAGGCAGAAAAGTTTTTGCCAAATGCTAAGATAGTTTTAGTAACTAACAAGAGTAAAAAAAAGAGTTTGGATGAGTATAACTTTATTATAGGTACTCATGCTCTGCTTTATAGAGAACTTCCACACGCTGATTTAATTATGGTGGATGAGCAACATCGTTTTGGTACACAACAACGAAATATGCTTGAAAAGTTGGTAAGTAGTGGCGATAAAAAACCACACTTTTTACAGTTTTCAGCCACTCCAATACCAAGAACACAAGCTATGATAGAGACAGCTCATATAGATGTTAGTCTTATAACTTCGACACCATTTAAAAAAGATATAACAAGTAGCGTGATTCACAAAAATGACTTTAAAGATTTACTACAAAATATTAGACAGGAGATAGCCAAAGGCAATCAAGTTCTTTTAGTTTATCCACTTGTAGAGCAGAGTGAAGTTATAGAGTATCAGAGTATAGATGAGGCTCGTGGATATTGGGAAAAGAATTTTAAAAATGTATATGTGACTCATGGAAAAGATAGAGAAAAAGAGCAAGTTTTAGTGGACTTTAGAGAGAAAGGAGATATGCTCATAGCTACAACTGTTGTAGAAGTTGGTATATCTCTGCCAAGACTTAGTACGGTTGTTATCGTGGGTGCTGAAAGGTTAGGTCTTTCAACACTTCATCAACTTAGAGGTAGAGTAAGCAGAACAGGATTAAAGGGTTACTGCTATCTATATACCAATCAAAAGAGTTCTGATAGATTAGATAGATTTGTTAATACTACAAGTGGTTTTGATATAGCAAATCTGGATTTGAAGTTTAGAAAAAGTGGTGATTTGTTAAAAGGAACTTCTCAAAGTGGTAGTCAGTTTAAGTGGGTTGATTTAGGCGAAGATGAAGAGATAGTAAAGAGTGTAAAAAGGGATTTGTTTAGGGAGGGTGGTAAGTCCTCCCAAATGTTAAAATAATTTGGTTAAATAACCAACTATCAACAGCAGGATTAAAATCCTAAACATGGTTTATGCCTTTCTTTTGGCACTCCCACCCAGCACTACCCACTAAAAAATTAGCAAAAAAAAAGGTCCTATCGCTAAAAAACGATAGAACCTACTTTGTACCAAAGAGGCTACCAACCCCTGAAGCATATACCATGTTACGAAAGAATTATATCATATTTTTAATATAATCCAAACTTCCCATCATTTCTTTTATAGAGAACGCGAGTTTTGTCTTGGTGGTCTAAAAAGATTTCAAATGTTTTATCGCTATCTTTTAGGTCACTTAAAACATCTTCAACTTCACGAGGTTTATATAGGTCTAGTCTAACTGGAACTATCTCATCTTCTGAAGCTTCCTCAGTCTCTTTAACATCTACTGTTTGAGCTTTTTCTTCGTTTAGACCAACTTTGTGGTGGTTACTTTCTTTGTCGTGTATACGACGCATAGCTTTTTTAGCTCTTTCTATTGCCATATCAATAGCAGCATATAAATCACCATCATTTTGTTTGATGATAATAGAGTTTTTATGAGCAAGATTTATAACAAACTCAACCACTGAGTGTTCTTTACCTTTTTTTGTTTGAGCAGAAGCCACAACACTAACAGAGATAATATCCATGCTATACTTGTTTAATGTTTCGATAGATGTATTCATATGAGCTTTTATAGCATCAGTCAGTTCTAAATGTCTTCCCGCAAGAGAAATATTCATTTATAGTCCTTTTATTGTTTTAATTTTGGAATTATAACATTAAAAAGTTTATAAAAATTATAATTTTTGAATACTTCTTCTAAAGTAACGGATTGGTTCACTTACTATTGTTGTAT
>JAGHAW010000016.1 GCA_021161305.1 Sulfurimonas sp. | reverse complement strand
TAACCAAAAATATCAAAATTATCTTCATACAGAAGCCCTTTTAAACTTTAGATATTTTTACGAAGCCTTTACTTTTAAAAGTTCACTAATGGCTACTTATGATTACATAAAAGATAAAACAGACAGAGATAACTACCCTATAAATGAACTATATGTTGAAGCGAAGTTAGACAAAAACCACACTCTTTTAGTAGGTAAAGAATCCCTTCAATGGGGTAAAGGATACTTTTTTAATCCTGTAGCTTTTTTTGATAGACCAAAAGACCCAACGCAACCGACAAAGACAAGAGAAGGATTTATTTTAACAAAATACAGCTATAACAAAAGTTTCAATAGCGTTTTAAAAAACATAAGTTTTGATATAGTCTATCTGCCATCAAGTGAAACAATCAACAAAGATTATTACACTCAAGTTACAAACAGCAAAGATGCTAACAATGGAGCTATGCGTCTCTATATGCTTCTTTATGATACCGATGTAGATATTATCTATAGATACTCTGATATAACAGAAGATAGAGTGGGAATAGATTTTTCAAAAAACATTCAAACAAATTTTGAAATCCATGGTGAATTTTCTACAAAACCTGATGATGAATACTCCTACCTTTTAGGTCTTCGTTATCTGACTGATTTTGAATTGACTATCATTAGTGAATATCTATATAAATCAGATGGTTTAAATAAACAAGAAATCAAACTATCTAATTCTACACTCCCATTTTTAGCAAAAGATTACTGGATTTCACTAATCACACAAAAAGAGCCTTTTGACCTGCTCTACTCTACTATCTACTATAAAAACATGATGAATATGCAAGATTCTTCTATGCAAAATAAAGTGGGTGCTGGTTATAGTTTTAAAAATAACATGGACATTGACATCTCTTACAATATCAACAGTGGTGGCAGACTAAGTGAATTTGGCAAAAAAACTGTAGAAGATTTTCTTTGGTTACAACTTACTTGGAAATATTAAGTAATGGAGCATAAATAACTTCACACTCAGCAACATTTAAAAGATTTATCTTCTGCGTTGAATTTTACTTAACGATACTAGTATCGCCAAGCAAAGTTCGCCTTGAATCTAAACCTTTTAAATGTTGCCCGTAGGGTGAGAAGAGAAGCTATTTATGCTCCATTACTTAGCACCTACTTTTTAATTATCCACAGATGACTATACCAATACCATTTTCCATCTTCAGCCGGTGCAGTGCAAGTGTACCTTTGTCTTGGTGGTATAAGTAGTTCATTTGCACTAACTTCAATCTCCGTCTGCGAAATCCACTTCACTTCTATTGCTTCTCCACTTGAAATATAGCATCTTATATGTTTAAGCGGCTCTTTTAGTTTTATATAAAGTTTTGGTGAATTTTCTTGATTTAAAAAAGGCTCTATTGGGGAGACTGACGCTATAGGCATTGGGAGTGTATTTAACTTAGTTATAAAACCTTCAAGAGCAGCAAATGCTTCAGCCATAGGAAATCTGCTTAAAGCACTCAGGTTACTATCCTCTCCAATAGCTCCTGAAGTTTGAGTTATGCCAATATATCCCAACTCCTTGATTAACTCAGCCATTTTCACATTGTATTCACCAAAAGGGTAAGAAAAAAACCGTGGATTTTCATTTGTATCTGACCCAAGTTCCTTTTGAAGTCTTAACTGTGCCCCTTCTGCTTCGGCAATAATTCGTTTTTTCCACCCCTCCTCCTGCTCACCCTCTTTTGGAAGTAAAAAATCATGACTTAGCGAATGGTTTGCAAATTCAGCACCATTTTTCTGCATCTCTCTCATCATCTCCCATGTCATATAAAATTTCGACCTGTTATCAACCGGATTTGTACTAACGAATATAGTAAACGGAAAATCTTTGCTCTTTAACATAGGGTAAGCTTTTGTAAAAGTACTAATATAAGCATCATCTATTGTTAAAGCAACTGTTTTTGGCGGAATAGTTTTTTTGTTTATTATATGATTGACTATTTTTGAAAGTGACCAGACATTATAATTGTTTTTTTCAAGATAATCCAACTGATACTGAAACTGTTTAATAGTAATATTTGTAGAAGGATAAGTAGCATTGCCAAAACGATGATACATAAAAACAACGGCAGCATCACAAAACACAGCACTAAACATTAAAATCATAAACACAAAAGCAATTTTCATATTTACATCCCACCCCATCTTTTAAACAGTAGTATAACTATCTGATACATAATCTGGGTTTAAGTACCTATCTATAAAAAACCCAATGTTAAAGATAAATTTATATTTTATTTGATAGAATATATTTTATTAAAACTATTTTTTTGTAGAGTGTAGAGGGAAATTCAAAGAGTTATAGTAATTGTAAATGAATAAATCATAGGAGGTGTAGATATGAATATCGGTTCTGTGACAGCAAGGTTTTTTGCTGCTGCTGCTCTTGTAATTTTGATGTACGGTTTTATTATTCCGTCCGTCGGCTTTCATGGGACATTAGAGCGCATTGAAGATGGTAAAATCGACAATATTCCTTCGTATGTCTATCCACTTTGGAATTTTTAC
>JAGHAW010000042.1 GCA_021161305.1 Sulfurimonas sp. | reverse complement strand
CTGCTAGACACAATGGTGCCAAAATTATTTATGCTCACCCTATGGAAGATTCACTTATACAAAATGTGGTAACACAGTTTATGAAGTATGAGGTAGGAACAGAAGAGGGTGTTATGGCACTTCTTGCTAATGCTATTTTAAAAGATGCTGACCTATCTGATGATGAGAGAGCGTTCTTTGATGATTTGGATATTGGTTATATTGGTGCTGAGAGTAATATCGGAGAAGAAGAACTTACTCTTATGATGAAATCATTCTCTCGTACTAAAAATCGTGTATTGGTTATCGGAAATGATTTAATTGCACATGATAGAGCATCAAATCTTGCAAAATTAGCTGCTATGATAGAAAAATATAGTGACTTCTCTTTAGTTGTTGTTCCAAATGAAGTAAATACATTGGGAGTATCTTTGATTTGTAATTTAGACGCAGATGAAGATATTTCAAATGTAGTAGGGTACAATACTAAAGGAGAGTTTAAAATTTCATCTTTAGGTAAAGCAGATTTAGCAATACCGGCGCTTAATCAGCAAGAGGGAACTTTTGTTAATCTTGATAATAGGGTATTGCCTACAAATGCAGCACTTGATTTTGATGGTTATACTCTATATGATATAGCCTTGGCATGTGGAATTAGCGGAGTTAGTTGTGGTTTAGACTGTGCAAATACTATTGATTATACCCCAGACTTAAGTAGTAGTGTTGGATTTAAAAATATTAAATTTGACGCGTTAGAAAACTTTCTTTCACCACTAGGTGTAGATGAGAGAGGTTATTTACTAGATGAAGTTGAGTGCAAGGCAGATGGAAAACTTGAAGAGCTTGATGATTTGCCAGAGTTTAATGGCACTGTAATTTATCATTCAAATCCGGTTTTACAGTTTAATGCCTATACAAATGTTACAAAACAGTTAGAAAAAGATGATTCACTCAGAGGTTCCCCACAGTTTGCAGCTGCAGCTAGAATCTCTGATGGAGATAGAGTAGAGATCACTATAGGAAATCAAACTATCGTTAGAGAGTTTAAACAAGATGATGATCTAAAAGGTACTATAGCACTTAATCCTACATTTGATATAGATGTGGATGCTAGTAGATATAGATTTGAAAAATCCAAAATAATGAGAGTTGCCCATGAGTAAAATAACTATAAATATCGATGGAAAAGAGATTGAGACACAAGAGGGTGAGTTTATTTTAAACGCCGCTCGTGCAAATGATATCTTTATACCAGCAATCTGTTACTTAAGTAGATGTTCTCCGACATTGGCTTGTCGTATCTGCCTTGTTGAGGCTGACGGCAAACAAGTTTATGCTTGTAATGCTAAAAGTAAAGATGGTATGAATATTACAACAAGTACCGAAACTATAGATAAAGAACGCCGTGCAATTATGGAAGTTTATGATGTAAATCATCCTCTTCAATGTGGTGTTTGTGATCAGTCAGGTGAGTGTGAACTGCAAAATTATACGCTGTTGCTTGGTGTAGATTCTCAAAACTATGCTGTTAAAGATGTAGATAGAAGTTCTCATGATTGGGGACATCTTCACTACGATCCGGGTTTATGTATAGTTTGTGAGAGATGTTCTACGGTATGTAAAGATATGATTGGTGATAACTCTCTTAAAACGATTCCTCGTGGAGCAGATGCTCTTGAAGCAGAATATAAAGAGAGTATGCCAAAAGATGCTTATGCAATGTGGAATAAGCTTAACAAGTCTGTTATAGGTCTTACTAATGGAACTGATGTTTTAGACTGTACAAGTTGTGGTGAGTGTGCTGCTGTTTGTCCTGTTGGAGCGCTTGTTGATACTCAGTTTATATATAAAGCTAACGCTTGGGAGTTAAAACAGGTTCCTGCAACTTGTGGACACTGTTCTGCAGGATGTCAAATATCTTATGATGTTAAACATGCAAGTATTGAGAATCCTGAAGATAAAATCTATCGCGTTATGAATGAGTGGAACTTTGTTTCACTTTGTGGTGCCGGTCGTTATGGTTTTGACTATGAAAATAGAGTTGAGACTAAGGATGAAAAGGCATTTTCAAATGCATTAGAAGCATTCAAAAAAGCTGATACTATAAAGTTTACATCAACTATTACCAATGAAGAGGCTTACATTCTTCAATCATTAAAAGAAAAACTTGGACTTAAGCTTGTAAATAGTGAAGCAAAAGCATTCCAGACTTTCTTAAAAGATTATAGTGAGATTAGTGGAACTGCTCTTTATGGAAGTGATTTAAAAGAGGTTATAAACTCTAACTTTATCGTGAGTGTTGGTTCGGCACTAAAAAGTGATAATCCAAATGCAAGATATGCACTAAATAACTCTATGACAGTAAATAAGGGTGCAGGATTGTATTTCCACCCAGTAAAAGACCCAATTATTGAAGGTCTTGGAAAAAGTATAATGACTGTAAAACATGCTCCACTTCAAGAAGAGGCTGTTTTATATCTTATCTTAGATCTTTTCGGAGATAAAGAGAAGCTTCCATCAGAGATAACTGATTATTTAGCTTCATTTCACTCGACAAAAACTATAACAGTAACTGAGACTATTAAAGAGAAAGTTATTGAAATAGTTAAAGAGATGAAAGTTAATGAAGAGACAGGCGAAGAGGAAGAAGTTGAAGTAGAAAAATCTAAAATGGTTCCTAAAAAAGTATCTAAAGAGGTAGAAGTTGATGATAACAAGCTTTTAGAGATTTTAGGTGCTGATGATAATTTTATGGAAGCTTTAGAGAAGAACTTGAAGAAAAAAGAGACTTTTGCCCTAATGGTTGGAGCAGATCTCTATACTCATCCAAACTCTAAAAACTTAGCTCGTCTTGTTGCTTTAATTGAAAAATATAGTGCGTTTGAAGTTACAATGATTCCTACACTGACTAACTCTTTAGGTGTATCACTTATTTGTGAACTTGATGATAAAGAGGGTTCATATAGTATAGGTTATAACACTAAAGCAGATTTTACTCTGTCGGCATTGGGTGATGGTAACTTAGATATGCCGGCTATCAATCAACAAGAGGGAACTCTTACCAGTATAAATAAAAGAGTAAATCCTACAAATGCAGCGTTGACTTACAATGGTTATGAGTTAAATGATATAGCAAATGCTCTTGGCATGAAAGCATATAATACTATAGATTATACTCAAGCTCTTCCAACTTCTGCAGGATTTAAATCACAAACATTCGATAGCCTACCAAATCATTATGAAAATGATGGCACAGAGGTTAGAGGTTATCTTCTTGATAATATAGAAGTAGAGTGTAGTGGTGATGAGAGTGTAGAGAAGTTTAATGATGAAAAACTTGAAGGGACTCTTATCTATCTTGCAAACCCTGTAAGACAGTTCACTCCATTTACTTATAAAACTACTAATCTTGATGAGGTTAGTGGTCTTTATATGAGTGAAGAGTCTCTCTCTAAATCAGAACTAAATGAAGGGGATAGTGTAACTGTAAAAAGCCGAAGTGGTGAAGTGACACTAAATATTGTAAGTGATAATAAAATTGCTGGTGATATAGCATATTTACCAACATTTGATTCTAAAATAAATTCAGAGGCTTTGTTTAGTTCTTATCGCTTTGCAACAGCTTCGATACAAAAGGTGTAATATATGGAAACAGCATATTTAATTGAAACAGTTATAAAAGT
>JAGHAW010000150.1 GCA_021161305.1 Sulfurimonas sp. | reverse complement strand
ATTTTCACCCATGAAAAAGTTGATGAATGTTCATGCTAGATTTACTAAAAGTTTGAAGTTGAAAATAGTTGATTTTTACTTAGTTTATTATCATAAATAGTTATGATTCAGACCCCCGTAATTTTCATTAAATCAGATATTGAAATCCTTAAATTTTTTTAAATGATTATTCTAATCAAAACTAGCTAAAAAACCATTTAAAATAATGACTTTATTGTGACTAAATTAAAATATTGAAACTAATATAAACTTATTTATAATATTATTTTAGTATAATGTTTTCATATTTTACTGGAGGTTTACATGCTAACTAAACGCGTAAACATACTATCTGAATCGATTACTATCGCCATAACTACACTGGCCGGAGAACTAAAAGCACAGGGTAAAGATATTCTTAGCTTTTCTGCCGGTGAACCTGACTTTGGTACGCCGCAAGTTATAAAAGATGCTGCTATAGACGCAATCAACAATAATTATACAAAATATACACCTGTTGATGGTTATCCTGTGCTTAGAGAGGCTATTGCACATAAACTAAAAAGAGACAATGACCTAACTTACGCTCCAAATCAAATCATGGTAAACAATGGTGCTAAGCACTCACTTTTTAATCTTTTTGCTGCAACTATCGAAGATGGTGCTGAAGTCATCATCCCTGCTCCTTACTGGGTTACTTATCCTGAACTTGTTAAATATTGTGGTGGAAAAGTTGTTGAGATTGAAACACATGATACAGATGGCTTTAAAATCACTCCTACTCAGTTAAAAGAAGCTATAACTCCAAAAACTAAGATGCTTATCTTAACTACTCCATCAAATCCTACCGGTTCTATCTATTCAAAAAATGAGCTTATAGAACTTGGAAAAGTTTTAGAGGGAACAGACATCATAGTTGCATCTGATGAGATGTATGAAAAACTTACCTATGAAGGTACATTTACTTCTGTCGCATCAGTAAGTGAAGATATGTTTAAAAGAACTGTAACTATCAACGGACTAAGCAAATCTGTAGCTATGACTGGTTGGAGATTTGGTTATATGGCAAGTGCAGATACAGAACTTATCAAAGCTACTAAAAAGTTACAATCTCAAAGTACATCAAACATCAACTCTATCACACAGATGGCAGCTATTGCCGGTCTTGACGGCAGTGCTGATGCTGATATAGCTATGATGAGAGAAGCATTTATATCTCGTAGAGATGAAGCTGTTAAGCTTATGAATGAGATAGATGGTCTAAGTGTTTTAAAACCTGATGGTGCATTTTATCTATTTGTAAATATCAAAGAGGTGACTAATGACTCTCTTACATTTGCTAAAGATTTGTTAGATAAAAAACTTGTAGCAGTAGTTCCAGGTGTTGCATTTGGTAGTGAAGGTTACTTTAGACTTAGTTTTGCTACTGATATTGATACTATTCGTGATGGAATTTCCAGAATTGCAGAGTTTGTAAAAGAATTAAAAGCTTAACTCCTTAGGCATGTGAAAATTCCCACATGCCAAGAACCCTAAAGTTTAAATTCAATAATAAATTTAACACCCTTATTACTATTTTGAAAGTCTATCTTACCTTGCATATGTTCTTCTATAATCATTTTTGTCATATATAAACCAAGTCCTGTTCCATTTTTATCCAATTTAGTTGAAAAATATGGGTAAAAAATTTCACTCAACAACTCTTCTTTTACCCCTCCGGCATTATCCTCAACAACTATAGATGTTCTATCTACACTGTTAATAGTATAAACTTTAATAATCTTTTGGCTACTAATATTTTTATCTAGTAGAGCATCTTTGGCATTATTTAAAATATTTATCAAAGCTTGTCCAAGTTCATTTGGATAACCTTCTATAAAAAATCCATCTTGCATATTTACATCAAGCTTTATTCTTTCTTTTTTTAAAATAGGTCTAAGTATTTCTAGTACATGCCTTATCGGCTTAACTACATCAAAAAGTTTTTTTTCTTTTTCCGGTTTAAAAAAATCCTGAAAATCATCTATAGTAGTGGACATTTGTGAAATCATTTTTTTGCTACTCTCATCAAACTTTTCTATTACAGTATCATCCAATTTACCGGTTTTATACTTTAAAGCTATCCCTTGAGTAACTAAAGATAGATTGTTTAAAGGTTGTCTCCATTGATGAGCAATCATACTTATCATCTCACCCATTTGTGCTAGACGAGATTGTTGCATTAAAACAAGTTGTTGTTTTCTATTTTTTTCAACCTCTTCTTCTATGCGTTTTTCAAGATTTTTATTTACTTTTAGAACATCTTCCATTTAAAGCGTCTCTTTTAAAACTATTTTAAACACAGCACCACTTTCATCATTAGATACACTGAGTCTACCTCCACAATGGTCTTCTATAATTGTTTTGCTCATATAAAGTCCTAAACCTGTGCCATTTGTATCCAGTTTTGTTGAAAAGTAAGGGTCAAATATTTTTTTCATAATATCTTCTGGTATCCCTCCACCATTATCACTTACTGTTAAAGTTGTAGCATTTGTTTCTATAACAATTTTTGCTTCTTTTATCTTTTTTTGTAGTAGAATATCT
>JAGHAW010000241.1 GCA_021161305.1 Sulfurimonas sp. | reverse complement strand
TCTTTATCCATATCTTTTAAAACTAAAGCTCTATAAGCCTCGTCTTTTGGAACAAGTCCAGCTTCATAAAGAAACTGTGACGGCATAAAGTTCATCTTCTTTATCTTATCATATTTTGCGTAACTTAGATATAAAATATCTTTTGCTCTTGTGACTGCTACATAAAAAAGTCTTCTCTCTTCATCAAGCGAACCACCCTTTTGCATCAGTTTTCTGTTTGGGAATCGTCCATCCATCAAATCAACTACGAAAACTTCTTTATATTCTAAACCTTTTGAAGCGTGAACACTCAAAAGATTTACACCCTCACCTTGAGTTAAATCTGATGAGCCTAGAATCATGGCATTTAGGAATCTGTCATGTTCGCTATATGGCTTTGACAGTTCTTCTAAAAGTATCATTTTTCTAGCTATGCGTGAGAGTGATTCTGTTTTTTGTTTCTCATCAACACTGCCATCTTTGAGAGTAGCCCTTTTTGTTGATAAAATATCAGAAATATATCTATAAAAGGAGGAAGAAGCTATCTTTCTCACAATAGTTCTGGGCTGTTTTAGACCTTTTATCTCACGAAACAAAGTATAAAAATGATGTAAAAACTGAGCTGAATCTTTTGTAAGTTTAGGATGTTTTAAGATGGGATTCCTCATAAATTTAGGCTCAAAACCAAGCTTTGCATATTTCCCGACAGCACCAAGTTCTAAAAACTCATCAAACAATCCTAACTGATGATTTAACTTTCTCTTCTCAAACGGATTTTTAATCGACTCATCAGGTGCATATACACCATACATAAAAGAGCCGTCGCCAAGAGTTTTAAAAGCCAAATACAACTCTTTTGCCATAGCACTTCCTACACCCCTTGCAAACTCAAAAAGATGTATAAACGCCATCATGTCAGACTCATTTACAAGTAGAGTGTAGAGGTCTAAAACTGCTTTAACTTCACGAGAATCAAAAAAACTTGTACCTCCCTTTCTTTTACAAGGAATATCAAGTTCACGAAGTCCTACTTCTATACCATCGGCAGAGGAGTTATTTCTAAAGATAACTGCTATCTCTTCATGTGGAGTTTGTGAATCACGAATTTGAGCCGCCATTGCATGGTACTGGTCAAAAAGCTCATCATAGGCTAAAAGTTTTGGTGCTTGTGAATTATGGTCTCGTGTTACTTCTAATTTTTTTGGATAGATTCTATCGTTATGTTCTATCACTTTTGTGGCAAGTGAGAGTATAGGCATAGTTGAACGATAATTCTTTGTAAGGGTATGTACTTTTGCATCAGGAAATTTAGTAGAAAAAGAGCCGATTATAGAGATATCTGCTCCATTAAAAGCGTAAATACTCTGGTCATAATCTCCAACACAAAATAGTGAAGGTGGCTTCATAGCATCTATAAGTGTGCCTTGAAGTGCATTTGTATCCTGATACTCATCTACAAGCACCTCTTTGTATCCCAAATCCTGAGTTTTGCATATCTCTCTAAAATTAAGAAGCAAATCATTAAAGTTTAAAAAGCCATACTCTTTTTTAAGAGCCTCAAACTCATCAATTATATCTGCATAAATCAAAGCAAACTGCTCATGTTCAGCATAATTTTCTACTATCCAACTTTCAAAATCTTGGTTTAACTCTGTATTTTGATAAAAAGAATAAATGTCGTAGAGATAATTTCCGCCATAGGGAGTGACTTCAGCTTCTATATGCATAAATGAACGCTTCTCAAATACACTTCTAAAGAGGGTTTTTAACTCTCTTTGCTGTTTTAGAACTACCTTTTTATTCTGTTTTTTTAACCATCTGTAGCTAACAGCATGAAAAGTACCTGCATCTATTTTAGAAGCTATATCTTTTCCAAAGTAAAGAGAGACTCTCTCTATCATCTCTGCAGCAGCTTTATTTGTAAAAGTTAATAGAAGAATCTCTTCTGGTTTAACTCCAGAACCTAAAAGATGTCCTATCCTTCCAACAATAGTAGAAGTTTTACCTGTTCCAGCAGAAGCGATAATAAGATTTTCATTAGCCATAGAAGTAGCTGCAGCATACTGTTCCTGATTTAGACGAGATAACGGCATCGGCAAATACTCCTTTTATGGCTATGTAACTAAAAGTGTGATTATACAGCTATATTTTTAAAAACATCTTCATTTTTACTGTAAATTTATTGCGATGTGATATAATTCCAAATTATTTAATTAAGAGGGCAATCATGCAAGTTGAAAATGAAACATTACAAATAATTTCCAATGAGACAAAAGATAATATACAGGAGTTAAGCGTTGTAACTCCTTCTATTTATACATCTATATTTTCAAAGTATGCCACTTCTCATGATACAGATTTAAGTGATGAAGAGAAAGTTACAAATAATTTTCTAAATGAAAAAATATTTCTTTTTGAGGATTTACAAAATCAAACATCAAAAAATGCCCTAAAACTTAGTAAAAGTACAGATAAAGCAATCTCTGCTATAAAAGAGAAAGATGAAGCAACTCTAAGTGAAGTTTTACAAGAGACTCAACAACTGCGTCATGAAATCGAAAAACTTAAAGAGTCTATGTACAGAGATGAGTTAACTGGTGCTTTTAACAGAAAATGGGTGCATGATAACCTTCTAAAAGAGGAAGGTGATAGCTTTAAACAAGATGGTACTCTTGCTCTTATCGATTTAAACTATTTTAAACAAGTAAATGACATTCATGGGCATATTGTTGGAGACAAAGTTTTACTTTTTATTTCTAATCAACTTAAAACTCTAAGAGAACATGTTGTCAGATATGGAGGAGATGAGTTTGTTATTATTTTTTCAAAAAATACAACAGAAAAAACTGCTTTAAAAAAACTGGATGAACTTAGAGAAAGCATTATCCATAAAAAATTAAGATCAAAAGATTCATCATTTAGAGTTAGTTTCTCCTTTGGTGTTTGTGAATTTAAAGAGAATGACAACTTAGATTCTACCGTTGAACTAGCAGATAAACATATGTATGAAGATAAGATAC
>JAGHAW010000147.1 GCA_021161305.1 Sulfurimonas sp. | reverse complement strand
TCATTACTATCAACTCATTTTTAGGAATCGTTAAATTTATATTTTTTAAATTATTTTCTCTTGCACCAGTTATTTTAATTACATCTTTTTTTTTCATTTAAACCTCTAAAAAAATATTCTACTTGTTAAATATAAAACTATTAAAAAATAAAAACTTGCTAACAGCTTTTTTTGTAAATCTACATCTACTTTGTCTTTTAAGTGAATCCCAATATATACACCTACTAACGATGCCATACCGATAGTCACACCTTTTTCATAATCCACATGTCCTATCATGGCATGTGAAATGAAACCTGCCACCGATGAAAAAACTACAAAAAACAACCCTGCCGAAATAGCTTTTTTTAGTGGTACATGTAGAAAACCAACTAGAGTAGGAACTAATATTATACTACCGCCTACACCGATAGTCATACTTATAGCACCCAAAAACACCCCTATCAGAAGAAGAGTTATTTTTCTGACTTCTTTTTGGTCTCTGTGTTCTTTGCTCTTAAAAAAAAATGTAGAAAGTGCAAAAAATGCAAAACTCAAAAATATAAATTCTAAACTCTCGTCACTAAACTTTGAAGCTATATATCCACTAAGCGAAGCCCCGGCAAATCCACCCAAACCAATAGTAAAAACCATTGGCACATCAAGAGTGCCTTTTTTATTATTCAAATAACTTCCATAAACTGAACTAAAAATCATTTGAACAACTGATATACCTATGGCTATTTTTGTCTCATATCCTAGTATCAAAAGAAGTGGAATTAAAATAGTCCCGCCACCAATACCAAAAAAACCAGACAACAAACCTACAAAAGAGCCCAAGAAAATCAATTCAATCATAAACAACCATAAACTTTTTTCGAATTATACTCAAATATGCCTTTATAGTTGTTGTATTTTATATTCATTTGAGATATAATAAAAAGCAAGTAAAAGGGTGAAAATGTTAAAAACTATCTTAGAAGCATCAGAAAAATTTTGTATTCATCAGGTTCGTGAACCATATGAAGTAAGGGATGGTGTTGTCAAAACTAGAACACTTATTGCTTATATAGATATAGATACTCATAGTACGCAAAAGTTTAGAGTCTATTTGGCTTCAGATTTTGGATTTATGCAAAGGATTTCAAAACTCTTTTTAGAAGAAGATGAAAGCAGTGAAGAGACACTTATAGATATGACACTAGAAACTGTAAATCTTATTGTTGGAAGTGCTAAGGTTATTGCCCAAGAGGCAGATATAAATCCTTACGATATTGGTACTCCACATTTTCTTAAAATAGACAGTTTTGATTTTGAGTATGATCAAGCTAAAATTATAAAAATAGAAAATGATGAGATAATTATCGCAATCAAGGAACTTAGTTGAAAAAAAAGAGCCAACACCACTACGGAGAAGAAGAACCTCCATATAATGCAGATGAAGAGTTATCTTGGATGAATTACTCTGGTCTTTTGGATATGGAAGTGGAGTTTATATCGGACTTGGGTGAAACAGAGTTAAGTATAGCCGAAATACTAAAACTTGAAAAAGGTTCAATTATAGATCTTAAAAAACCTGCTGGAGAAAGTGTAGAATCTTATGTTAATGGTCGTATTTTAGGAAAAGGTGAAGTTATGGTGTATGAAAAAAATCTAGCAATTCGTATAAATGAGATACTTGATTCAAGTGCTGTTTTATACCACCTTTCAAAAGAGAGATTATGATTAAATTTTTACTTATATTTACTATTGTCCTCTCTCTTAATGCTTCTAATATTTTAAGTTACAATATTTATGACAGAACAGATAGAGTGGATGTAATGATTACTTTTGACACTCCTTACAGTGGGGTTATCAGACAGAGTACCACCGAATCAAAAATAATTATAAAACTTACAGATGCTCAAATAGAATCATCAAAATTAAAAAAAATCTCATCAAAGTTTCTTCACTCATTAAGCATAACTCCAATGGCAGGATACACACAAATAGTTGCATCTGTCCCATCATCTACAAAACTTAAAGCTTCAAAAACTTCTGATGCTTATGGCTTAAGATTGAGATTTACTAATGTGCTTTCACCAAAAGCCAAACAAAACACTCTTGCAAATAGTAATTTACTCTCATCATTGCCGACAAAAAAAAGTGATGGTATAGAACAAAGTTATTATATTGTTATTGGGATTCTTATTATTGGGATTTTTATACTCTTCTTTATTAAGAAAAAAATTACTCCAAAAACCCAGCAGAAAAAAACAAATTCATGGCTATTTAAAGAGAGCAGTAGCCCAGAACAAACGCAAAATGCAAAACAGGCTCTAAACACAGATGACAATGTAAGCATAAGATTTCAAAAAAATATAGATAGTAACAACAGTGTAGTTATGCTAGATTTTATGAATCAAAGCTATCTTGTACTTATGGGAAAAAGCAATATTTTACTGGATAAATTCACAGATAACAAACCTGCAACACAAGCAGATTTTGAAACTATATTGCAAAACAGACATCAAGAACTAGAGGACTTTTTACAAACACCAAATAGTGAACAAAAAGAACCTTTACAAGCATACAAAGAGAGAGCAGCTTCTATAGCTTATGATGTCTAGTCTCTTCTCTCAAACTTATCTTTAAGTAGTTTTTTTATTGTAGATATATTGCCTGGATTAAGTCTGTAATCTTCATCCATAATTTTGTTAATATGAAAAACTTCAGTTACAGTAATACCAAAAGGATCTTTTTTCTCTTTGCTCATTACACCATTGTCATCAAAAGAAAATAAGAGAAGATTTTTGCGTGATTTTTGTAGATAATAGGTCAAAACTATCTCATCAGAGTGTTTTTTCTCAATCGCCACAACAACTCTCTGCCCTTCATCATACTCCTCATTTAGTTCAAGTATCTTTTTTGCATCCTCTATAGTGAGAAAACCTATATAAAATTTATTATAGAGATCATGATACCTTTGAATTTTATAATTCATTAGAAAGTACATATC
>JAGHAW010000134.1 GCA_021161305.1 Sulfurimonas sp. | reverse complement strand
TTTATGTCCAGTCGCTGCAACAATTTTAGAATCTATAACATTAAAATAAATTATATTGTTAAAATGATCCTCTGAAGAGACTATAACAGTTCTTAATTTCTTTTTTGATGTTGAGTTTACAATTACAACTTTTCCGTCAAGAGTCAAAAAGAGAACTAAATCATTCATAAAGTAGGGATTTACAACTCTTGAATCAACAGCAATAGAGCTATTTCCCTGCAATTGGACAAGCAATTCTTTTGTAGCTATTGAGTATAAAGACATTTCATTATCTGCAAATAAAACTGCCAATATATCATCTTTTACAGTGGCACCTGCAATAGTTTTTTTAAGATTAAACTTCTCAGCCATACTCTTATCTACTATAGATTGAAGAGTTAGGTTACCATCAATATTTGAACTGATAATCCAACCGTCACTCTTTCCTATAAGCCTATAAGATTCAACTATATTAACATCTATAAAAGCATCTTTAGCCAACACTTTACGATTTTCTAAAAGTGCCACATCTGAAGTTATATCAACAACAGTTTCATTACTACTCCCATAGTAATCCCAATCATCTTCAACAACTTTTGGCTCATAAACTTTTTTAGAACTACATGCCGTAAAAAAGAGAATAGAAACAACTATAAGAAATGAAAGAATAGTTTTCAAAATTCTATTTCACTCCATAATGAAGTAGTGCCGAAGCTATCTTTGCAAGAGGTGACTGCACACCAATTTTTGACAACTCCTCATGAGCTTTTTGAAAATCTTGAACATTCATAAGCATAACAGCACTTTGAACTAATGCTAAGTCTTTATATACAGCATCTTGTTTTGAAGCATACTCATCTAAGCTACTAGCATCCTGTGCAAGTTCATAAGAGGCTAAATCACTAACCATAATAGCTTTAGAATTTTTCAACTCTTTTAGAGATATTAAATCTCTGTTTGCTATAGCTTGAGAAAGAACCCACGCATCATAAAGATTTGGGCTAAGAACTTTCAGTTGAGATATTGCTGCTGAACTTTTAGAATCTTTATTTAGTTCTAAAAGCATCTCGTTTGCAGCATCTATCTTACTCTGCTTATTCGACTCATAAGCTATATTTGCACCAACAAGTACAACAACAGCCACTAAAGAAGCTATCATTGCCTTTTTATATTTTTTTACAAATTTTTCTGTTATAACAGCTTTTTCAAAAAACTTCTCTTCGGAGTTTAACTCCTCTTTTACCATCTCAATATCATTTTTTAAACTCAAAAATCTTCCTTAATTATCAAAAGTTTAAAATAATATCGCATAATTTGTTAAAGTTTCATCAAATTTCCAACTAATCTAAAGTTTTTTTTGTTACAATCTTATAAATTAAAGTGTTTAGGAACGAATATGCAACTAGATGATGAGTTATTAACAAAGTTAGAAAAATTATCTTTTTTAAAAATTTCTGATGATAAAAGAGGTGAGGTTATGACCCAACTCGCCCAAATCATGTCCTTTGTAGATAATTTAAGTGAATTAGATACAGAGGGTGTAGATGACAACTTTGCGATGAGCGACAAGGCAACATTTGCAAGAGAAGACTTACCATTTTGTAACAGAGATGTAAATAATGATATTTTAAAATATGCACCACTAAGTGGGGATCATTTTTTTATCGTACCTAAAATAATAGAGTAGTTAAAGTAAAGCTACTAAAGGAGTCCTTTTATGAGTGAAGAGTTACAAGAAAAAAAAGTTATAGATATAAAAAAACTGCTTAAAAGTGTTTTAGCATATGGTTCTTCTGACCTGCATCTTGTTGTCGGAAGTGAACCCCAGATTCGTATAGATAAAGAGTTACGACCTCTTAACCTAGCTGTTTTAAGTGCAAAAGATATTGAGGAGATGGCATACTCACTTATCGAAGATAAACAGAAGAAACTTTTTGAAGAACATAATGAGCTTGATTTCTCTTTTGAATTAAAAAACATAGGTCGTTTTAGAGCAAACTATTATAGAACCATCTATGGTATAGGTTGTGCATTTCGTATGATTCCTATTGAGATACCAACTCTTGATGAGTATAACAATAACCCTATTTTTAAAGAATTAATAAAAAGAGAAAAAGGACTTATACTTGTAACCGGTCCTACCGGTAGTGGTAAATCAACAACTCTTGCTTCTATGCTTCATGAGATTAATATGAGAGAGAGAAAACATATAATCACTATTGAAGACCCTGTTGAATTTGTTCATCAAAATGTTAAATCTCTCTTTTCTCAAAGAGATGTAGGAAGCAATACCGATTCATTCGCTATAGCCTTAAAATATGCACTAAGACAAGACCCAGATGTTATACTAATTGGGGAAATGAGGGATGCCGAGACTATTGGTGCAGCACTAACAGCAGCTGAAACCGGTCACTTAGTTTTTGGTACACTACACACAAACTCTGCACCTGGAACTATAAACCGTATCATTGATGTTTTTGATGGAGAAGAGCAAGGACAAGTAAGGGCACAGCTTTCATCTTCTCTTGTTGCTGTTATTGCACAGTCACTTATACCAAGAGCTGGTGGAGGTAAAGTTGCTACACAAGAAGTACTTATCTCTAATCCGGCAGTTTCCAATCTTATAAGAGAAGACAAAGTTCACCAACTCTACTCTCAAATGCAACTAAATCAAAAAGAAACAAATATGCGTACGCAGACTCAAGAACTTATAGAACTACTACAGAAAAATATTATCACAAAAGATAATGCTATTAGAAACTCTAATAGACCTGAAGAACTTGTAAAGATGATAGAGGGGCTTTAAGTCCTTCGTCTTACACTTTTCTAAACTTTATCATCTTAAAGCGTTCACCCAAAAAATTTGGCATTATTAACATTTTAGCTTTTTCAAGTTCTTGCTTATAAATTTTCTCATCTGCATTATCTTTTAACATCTCTAAAAGTTCTAATATTCCCATATCTATAAGTGTTACCATTTGAGCTTTTAACTCTACAAAATCAACACCAGCTTCTTCATACGCATCTTTGACATGTTCAAAAGTCACATCATAAGTTATATCAGATTTTGCAAAAAGTTCATCTCTTTTAATATTTTCATCAAAAAATGGGATAACCTTGTGTTTTTCATAAACTCTTATAGAAAAATCTGGTCTAGCCTGCATCTCTCCATAATCAAAACTCATAAATTCAAACTTATCACATGACTCAACCATCTCTAAAGCAAACTCTTCATAACCAACAGCTATCTCACCTCTATCTTTATGGTATTTTTCTGCTTTGCTTTTAACCCACTCATTGTCTTGATCAAACTCAACTTTATGCCCATCAACTCTGGCAGTTTTACCTTTATAATAAAGCTCACAAGGAAATGCATCAAATATCTCATTTGCTATAAAAAAAGCATTTTCACACTTTAACTCACTTAAAGATTTATAGTGCGTAAGTGAGACAACATCCCCGAATGATTCTTTAAAATAGTTGCTCTGATGTTCTTGCAAATCATCAAATCTCTCTATAATTACAAACTTTAATGAAGAGAGTAGTTTAGGTCTCAGAGTATAGATAAACTCTATAACATCAGCTAAAAAGTAACCATGATGTGCACCTATCTCACATACAACACCATCTTTTGATAAAAAACCTTCATCTACCAAAGAGATAATATGCTTAGCAATAGTCCCACCAAAAAACTTACTTGTACTAACAGCTGTGTAAAAGTCTCCACTCTTACCTATGTTTTTATAAGTTGCATAGTAGCCATTTTCACCATATAACCAATCTGTCATATATTTAGAAAAATTCATACTACTCACTTTTATACATCTCATAAAGAGTTAATAGTTCTAACTGTTTATCTATCTCAAAAATCTTCAAATCTATCTCTTGAATCTCTACCGAATTTTTCAGTAAATTTACATCATACTCAGTCTTGTATCC
>JAGHAW010000120.1 GCA_021161305.1 Sulfurimonas sp. | reverse complement strand
TCTACACTCCTCTTGAGAGTGCTTAAAATCTTCCACAATCACTAAAGGCTCATTAAAAAACACCTCTTCAATAGTAGTCCATTTCAATCCATGCTTATCTTCATTTTTAAAAGTATTACCCACATCCCAATTAAAACCAACAATAGCCTCAATGTCTAAACAATTAAACTGCATAACATCCCTTGTATATCTGTATTATATACAAATTCATTAAAATTACCAAATATTACTTAGTTTCATTTCTACATATAGGGGTTAAGGATTTATAATAGGTATACTCCTAAGCTAAAAAGCTAGGAGCAAAATAGAAAAATTACTTTTTACGAGCAATAAGAAGAGTAGAAATATCCATAGAGAAAGATTTTGTGTATAGCATTTCGAATCCAGCAGATTCAAGCTCATTTTGCATCTGCCTAACCGTCGCAAAATCCCCTATTGAGTTTGGCAGGTATTCATAAGCTTCTAAATTCTTACTTATTGCTCCACCTACTTTTGGCAAAATTTTATTCATATAAAAATCTCTAACCTTGCCTAATGATGAGGGGTTTTCATTTTTCATAAACTCTAAAATCACAACCATTCCATCTTTTTTCAGAACTCTGTTAAACTCTTTTAAAGCCTCTTCTCTCTCAACAACATTTCTGATACCATAAGTGATACTTAAAAAATCTGCACTGGTATCTTGGAGTGGAATCTCGGTAGCTTTTGAGATATGATAACTAAATTTCGGGTATTTTTCACGGGCAACATCAACCATTCCAACAGATGGATCAACTCCAACAATTTCATCAACTTTTATAGAAGCTTTTTCAGCTCTTCTTCTCCAAAAATCCATCATATCGCCAGTTCCACATGCCACATCTACTATTTTATCAATAGAATCTTTACCATAAAATTCATAAGCTAAATCACAAGCTTTTCTTCTCCAGCTTTTATCAACACCCATACTCATTACACGATTTGCAGTGTCATATGTTGGTGCAATATCATCAAACATTGAAACTATTTTTTCTTGTTTTTGCGACTCTTGGTTACTCATAAAATTATTTCCTTTTCATCCACATAATTATATCTTGTCTCTCTTTTTGTATATTTAAAATCTCAAATTTATCATCAATGTTTTTAAATCCATAACTTCCGCCAAAAGTTGGAGCTAAATAACATAGATAATAATCTACTATCTCTCTACTTAACTCAAACATTTTAGAACTTCCCTCTATTACGATATTTTTATAATCGTCAAGTAAATCAAAGTTATCAGCTATAAATACTTTTCTATTCTCAACACTAAAAAGAGGTATAGACCCGTCAAACTCTTTCTGTCTTGATAGAATCAAAATATCTGGTGCTTTTCCATTTACCAGTCTAGAATCCAGCGTTGGTCTGTCAATTCTAACTGTGTTGCCACCAATAACCAGTAAATCACACACATCTCGCATAGCATGAACATTTTTTCTTGATTCTTTTGAACTAACGATTCCATTGTCAGTTGTAGCATTAAGTCTTTGAGCCCATTTAAAAAATACAAAATTCTTACTATTGAATTTTTGAAATGGCTCTAGTAAATTATCACACTCTTCCCTTAAAATATTTAATTCAACTTTTACACCACTATCTTCTAGAATCTTATTTCCATTTGAAGCCTCTTCATTAGAATCCAGAGAACCTAGAAATACTTTTTTGATTCCAAGTTGTGAAATAAGTGAAGCACATGATGGTGTTTTATCAATATGAGAACATGGCTCTAGTGTTGTAAAAAGTGAGATATCTTTAAAACAATTGTTATGATTAGTTAAAAGAAAAGTATGAATATCAGATGATTTAGTTAATTCTAGAATCTTAAAATCATTTGTAAGTTTAAAATATACAGACTTTAGTGCCATAACTTCAGCATGTGGATTTCCAGCTTTTTGATGGGCTTCAACTGCTAAAATCTCACTATTCTTACCAATAACACAACATCCAACTGCCGGATTAGGATAAGTTAAACCTTGATATTTCCAAGCCTCTTTTAGAGCGAGGCTCATAAAAAAGTTGTTATCTATTACCATTCAAAATAAGTTTTTGCTTTTACAATGTCATTGAATTCAACTTCACTAATCTCTTGCTCAACATCTACAAATATTTTAGAGCCTTCAACCTTTGTTAAAATTCCGCGAATCTTCTCTTTATCATTTAGAAGAAGTGATACTTTTTCACCTATAGATTTTGAAAAATTACCTATATTTGTTAATTTTCTCTCAATCCCAGGAGTTCCAACTTCAAGTCTATAATCCCCAGAAACAGGAGGTGTAACATCTAAAAGTGGAGATATAAGATGAGTAAGTTCAACACAGCTATCTAGTGAAACACCTGCTCTTTTTCCATCTTTAATCTCAGTAGAAATTACACTCACACGATAAATGGTTTCATCATTTTCATTTACAACAGTTGTATCATAAAGTTCTAGATCAACTGACTTTACAAGTGAGTTGATATCGCTTTGTAGTGACATTAATCTTCTCCTCTATCTTTTGCAATCTTTTTAAACAAATCATCAATATTTTGTGCTTGTTTTAAGTGTTCATCAAACTCAAATGTAAATTTTGGACAACGAAACCAACCTTGGTCTTTAAGACAGTGAGTCTCTATAATTGGACGAGCTTTTCTCAAAAGTTTAAGATAGTCTCTTTTTTCTTGTTCACTAAATTCGCTAGGGTCAATATAAACCTTAGCATCACTCTTACCACGAGAACACTTAACTTCAATAACATTTAGGTCGTGAAGTCTTTTATCATTCATTCCACCAAGTGCTTGAGGAATCAACTCTGCAAGAACTGACTCAGTTCTTTTGAGTTTTATTTGGGCTTCTGTCATTTATAGACTAACTTTTTGCTCAACTTTTCTAAATGTCTCAAGAACATCACCAGGTATAACATCATCATAACCACTGATAACAACACCACATTCATAACCGTTACCAATCTCTTCAACATCATCTTTGAAGCGTTTAAGTGAAGTAAGTTCACCCTCATATGTAACAACACCTTCACGAATAACACGAACCATACCACCACGAACAAGTTTACCATCATTAACGATACAACCGGCAACCATTCCTTTAGGGATTTTAAATACTTCTCTAACTTCTGCCTGACCAGTATTTTCTTCAGTATATTTTGGAGCCATCATACCTGTAAGCATACCTGTAATATCATCAAGAAGTTGATAGATGATTGAGTATGTCTTAATCTCAACACCTTTTTGTTTAGCAGATGCTTTTACTGCACCAGTTGGGCGAACATTGAAACCAAGTAGTACACAGTTTTCAGAGTTGTTTACAAGTTCAACATCATTTTCAGTAATTCCACCAACACCAGAGCTAATAACATTTACTTTAACTTCATCATTTCTAAGTTCCATCAATGAAGACTTAATAGCTTCAAGTGAACCATGAACATCTGTTTTAAGTACAATTTTAAGAGATTTAAGTTTACCCTCTGCAATCATAGAAGTCATATCTTCTAGCGTTGCTTTCATACTTACAGATAGTTCTTTGTGTCTATCATACTCATGTCTTTTAAGTGCATACTCTCTAGCTTCTTTATCACTACTCATAACCGTCATAACTTCACCGGAACTTGGTACTTCATTTAACCCTGCAACCACTGCCGTATGACTTGGTTTTAAAGCTTTAATCATTTTTTTGTTTTCATCCATCATAGCCTTAACACGACCATAAGAACTACCACAAACAACATAATCTCCAACTTTAAGAGTACCATTTTGAACGATTACAGTTGCTACTGGTCCACGACCTTTTTCTAAAGAAGATTCAACAACAGAAGCTTTTGCCATTACATTTTCATTTGCTTTAAGTTCTAAAACATCTGCAGTTATAAGAATATTTTCAAGTAGATCTTCTATCCCCATACCTGTTTTAGCAGATACTGGAATAAACTCAATATCTCCACCCCAATCAACTGGACTCATACCATGTTCCGCCATCTGACCTTTTACTAAATCTGGTTGAGCAGTCTCTTTATCCATTTTATTAAGTGCTACTATAACTGGAGCACCTGATTCTTGAGCTAGTTTAATAACTTCAAGAGTTTGAGGCTTAACACCATCATCAGCAGCAACAACTATAACAATAATATCTGTTACATCTGTTCCTCTTTGTCTCATAGAACTAAACGCAGCATGACCCGGAGTATCTAAAAAAGTAATAGCTCTACCATTTTGTTCAACTGTATAAGCACCGATATGCTGAGTAATTCCACCAGCTTCACCATCTGTTACTTTTGCATCACGAATAGCATCTAAAAGTGAAGTTTTACCATGATCAACATGTCCCATAATAGTAATAACAGGAGGTCTCTCAGTAGCATCAGGATCTTCCTCTATATCTTCTACTTCTTGAGTAAATGCATCTTTAGGGTCAATAATAGTTACCTCTACATCAAACTCTTCAGATAAAATTTCAATCTCATCATTTCCTAAGAAATCATTTTTCGTCATCATCATACCAAGATCAAAAAGAACTTTTATAATATCCGACATAGGACGCTTAAGAGCTTCTGCAAACTCATAAACACGAATATCTTCAGGAATTTCTACTTGAGTAACTATCTCTTCTTCGTGAGTAGCTTTAGCATATTTTTTTCTTTTATCTTTACGAACTCTTCTACCTCTTGGAGCCTGTTTTTTATTGGCATTTCTACCTGCAGGTTTTGGTTGTCTAGGCTTTCTAGGCTCTTCAACAGGAAGAGCGGCTCTCTCCGTAGAATTGAGATCAAGAAGAACTACTTGATTATCCATATCCATAGATACATCACTCATAGAACCGCCGAAAATATCTATTCTTTTACCTTGTTCTTGCTTTCTAGCTGTAGATGAGCTTTGCTTAGATCTTTTCTTCTGTGCAAGTTCTTCTAAAACTTCAGCACTCATTTTTCCATATGAAGAGACTGAAACTTGTTTTTGCGGAAAATTATAAGACTCTTCTACTTTTGGTCTTTTCTTTTTAACAATCTTAAGACCAGATCTTTTTATCTGTGGAACTATAACTGGTCCAGTAGATTTTTTCTCATCTTTTTTAACTTCAGCTTTAGGCTCTTCTTTTTTCAGTTGGGCTTTAACTTCAGTTTTAGGCTTTTCTTTAGACTCTTTTTTCTCTACTGTTTTTTCAACAATAGAATCTTCCTTAGTTTCTGTAGAAGTTGTTTCTTTAACTTGCTTAGGAGTATCTTCTTTTTTAGGAGTATCACTTTTTGCTTTTATAGGTGCCTTCTTCTCTGGCTTAGGAGTAGCTACTGGAGTTTCACCATTCATAATATAGTTTGCTAACCCCTCAGCTTGTTCCATTGTAACTACACTCTGTGCAGATTTAACTTCAAGACCAATTATTTTTGCTTTTTCTAAAACATCTTTAGAAGCTATACCTAATTCTTTTGCAATTTCATGTACTCTAACTTTTTCTATCATCAGCGATGATCTCCTTTAGTCTGATTGTAAATTTATCTTTCTTACCACTTCTGCATTGTCGCATAATAGCTTTTAAAACTTTTTTCTCTTGTTCAAGACAATCTTTACATATATAAAAACTTCTACCATTCCCACTATATGCTATTAAAAAACCATCTTTGCACTGAAGTCTAAGAAGAGTTTCTTGTATCTCTCTTTTTCTGCAAGAGCAACACATTCTAATAGGTTTATGAAATTTTTTCGCCATTATATCTAAAACTTACTTGAATTAATAGAGATTATCTCTCTATTACTAGTCCATTGTTATCAAAATCCAAAATTTTTACCCCAAATTCTGGAAATTTCTGCTTTAATCTATTTGCAATCATAGCAGAATCGTCATCATAAGCCATATTGAAAAATGTAGAACCACTACCTGAAAGTGTACTCATCAATGCACCACTCTCATAAGCAATTTTTTGTACACTAAAAAGTTCTGGCAAAATTTTCATTCTGGCTTTTTGGTGAAATCTGTCTTGAGCTGAGAGTTTCAACATCTCCCAATCCTCATTAAAAAAAGCAGCCACCGTCAAAGCTGTATGTGAAAGATTATAAACAGCATTCTCTTTAGAGTAGGACTTCGGTAGAAGTGTTCTAGCTTTAGAAGTATTCATCTGTTTATTTGGAATAACCACGACAGCTTTTAAGTAAGCAGGTAGATGCTTTTTTTGTGAAAAAACCTTATTTTTTTCAATTGTAGCTGCATTAAAACCACCCATAACTGCTGGAGTTATATTATCTGGATGTGATTCATAGATAAGTGCATGATTTAAAATTCTTCTTTTAGAAACTCTAATACCTGCTGCTTCATGTGCAGTTGCTATAGCACTAACAATTACAGCTGATGAACTTCCAAGTCCTCTTGACATAGGAATTTCGTTGTAAAAAGTAAATTTAAAATTTTGCTTTTTCTTGGTTAAACGGTTGTAATGATCATTAAAAATACTGATAAAAAGATTATTACCCTTTAATCTTGGGTTGTTTTCACCCTCCCCTCTAATACTTACACTAAAAAATCTAGACTGATGAAACTCTACACGATTTCTTAAATCTACTGCTAAACCTAAGGAATCAAACCCAGGTCCAAGATTTGCACTAGTAGCCGGTACGCTTATTGTCACTGATACTTCCTATCCAACAGCACCTATACCATAGAGTGGTGTTGTAATTTTGCTAAACTCATTATAATCAAGTAAATTCGGAAGCGTAAAACTGGCTTCTGGCACTATTTCTAACTTTTGAGTTTTTATTTCTGACAAAATTTTAACAAAACATAGCTTGCCAATCGCTTTTATTGGCTGATTTTTGTTGAATTTAAAAGCATCTGTGGCATAAAGTGGTATATTTTTTAAAATACTGATAGATTTCAAAAATATATAGGCAACTTTAATCGCCATGAAACTTCCTGGTCCATTTGCATAAAAAAGTTTTTTAACATTATATTTCTTTAGTAACTCATCAAATATTATTGGTAAAATATCTGAACTTTTTTCTGTAGAAACTATGGTATCTATCAATCTGTTATCTTCATATATTCCTATCTGTATAGGTGAAGAGAGAGCCACTAAAAGAACATCTACCTTTTTAAGCATACGCTTTTTCTAACTCTTTTGTTTTTTCACCTACAAGTTCTACAACTTCATAATTTTCGGCATCTTTTAACAATTCAAGCGTAAGTTTATGATTTAAATCATGACTACCGGCTAAAGCCTCATAATTTCCTACAAAATTCATACCTATAAGAGACATATCACCAATAGCATCAAGGATTTTATGTCTTACAAACTCATCTGAAAATCTCAAGCCTTCAGGATTTAAAACCTTTTTTTCATCCAAGACTATCGCATTTTCTAGTGAACCACCAAGTGCTAGACCTTTTGAACGAAGATATTGAACTTCATGTAAAAAACCGAATGTTCTAGCTCTTGCTATCTCATTTTTATAGTTCTCTTTTGTAAATTCCAATACATAATCCTGATTTTGTATCACAGGGTGAGGAAATTTTATAGTAAAATCATATCTTAAATCTGGAGAGGGAGAGAGTTTAACATACTTATCACCCTCTTGGACTATAACCTCTTTTGTTATACGCATAACTTTTTTCGGAGCTTCTAGCTCTCGTATACCTGCTTCATCTAAAAGCATACAAAAACTTGCACTGCTTCCATCCATAACAGGTATTTCATCTGCATCAACAATTACTCTTAAATTATCAATTCCATAAGCATATACAGCTGAAAGCATATGCTCAATAGTAGAGATAACAAAACCATCTTTACCTATAACAGTAGCCATCTTGGTATCAACCACATTTTCAGGTACCAAAGGAATAGCAACATCAACATCACTACGATAAAAAATAATCCCACTGTTAGATTCTAATGGTTCTAAGCGTAACTTAACAGGTGAACCTTTATGTAAACCTATACCAACTAATTCAACAGTTTTTTGTATAGTTGTTTGATACATCTCTCTTCCTTATTGTTTATCTATTATCTCTTTTGCATTCTTAATAACATTTGCTATGTTTAGTTTCATCCAAGTTCTATCCATCCACTCTGCAGGACGAACTTCAATACCTTGAATAAGTACTCCAAAATGCAGATGGTCACCCATGGCGTAACCAGTTTTTCCTGTATTTGCTATAGGCATATTTTTACTTACTAAATCACCACTGCTTACACTTGAACTAGAACAGTGTCCATAAAGGGTATAAAGACCTAAACCATGGTCGATTACAGGCATGTTTCCATATAAACCATTAAAATCTGAGTAAACTACTTCTCCACTATTTTGTGGCTTAATATCTGCCATAGCATAACTAGCAAGATCTAGTCCTAAGTGATATGACTCACTGATATACTCTCCCTTGTAAGAATACTTTCTATGGTCTCCAAAAGTTGCAACTACCTGTGCATTTTTAAGAGGATACATCTTATTTATTTTAAAATCACTTATCATCTCATCTGATACTTTAGATGTTATTCTGTGAATAAGCTCTTCATTTTTTGCTCTTACATCTTCATTTATAAGTTTAAACTGTTCTATAGAATCATCAACACCTTGGGTCTCTACAAACTCATCTGCAAGTTCAGCAATCTTACCTTTTAAAAATCTATCACTAATTTTTATATTTGAAACTTTATAATTTTTCTGTTTAAGATATAACGGTATATAGGCTTTAGAACTATTACCTGCACTATCCGTAGCTATGATCGTTGCTCTAAAAT
>JAGHAW010000211.1 GCA_021161305.1 Sulfurimonas sp. | reverse complement strand
GCTTCACACAACCTGCAAAGCTACGCAAGACGATTCTCTAAGTTCATCTTCGGTCGAGACATCCCGAAAATATATCTATCATAAGGGTTATACTTCAAGATCTCTTCTAGGATAGAACCGAAGAGTGAAGCAGCCCGTCCTCTACTTAAAGAGGGGGTAAAACTTAAGCTACTGCTAAAGCTGGGCGATAATTTGTATTGTTTGCGTTTAAGCAATTGTGAGCCGTATAACGGAAATGCTCAGTCCGACATGCAGTTGAAAGCCACTTGATCCCGTCGAAACCAGGTCAGCCCCAAATATATTTACAATACAGTTGAATATTATACCAAAAATTGTACTTAAAATGTTAAAAGTGATTTGATATAAAGGTGGTGGCCAATCTCGGAATCGAACCAAGGACACAGTGATTTTCAGTCACTTGCTCTACCGACTGAGCTAATTGGCCATTTTGACAAAACAGATTCCCAATCAGGCTGAGAATGACGATACAATAAAGGTGGTGGCCAATCTCGGAATCGAACCAAGGACACAGTGATTTTCAGTCACTTGCTCTACCGACTGAGCTAATTGGCCATCTTTTAAAGAGCGAAATTATAGCTACTGCGTACTGAAAGTTAGCTTATGTTAAGTACCGCTTCTTTAAATTCATCGCCTCGTTGTGCATATGAGCTAAATTCATCAAGGCTAGATGCTGCTGGAGAGAGTAGGGCTGTTTCATTTGATAGTAGATTTTTATCTATTTTTGTGATGGCATCGTTGAGATTTATACAGAGTTGAAAAGGTATTTTGTATTTTTTTGCCAAGTTGGAAAGTTTCTCTTTGTTTGAGCCAATATTGTAGGTTTTTACATCTATAGTTTGTAGATACTCAAATAGTTCACTAAGTTCTACTCCCTTATCGTCTCCACCAAGTATAAGATGTAAAGGAGCGTTTTTATAGCGATTAAGAGCTGCGATGGTTGCATCAATATTTGTTGCTTTTGTGTCGTTTACCCAGAGACGATTTTTGGAGTCTCTTAGTTCTTCTTGTCTATGTGGGTCTAGTGTAAATGAATTTATCTGCTCATAATTAACTCTGTCAAAAAGTATCTTATCAACAGTCATTGCCAAGAGAGCATCAGCTAAAAAAGCACCTTTGAATTTAACTCTATCTACATCTATACTAAATCGTTTTGCAATCTCTTCTTCATTTTTATAGGTAATGAGATGAGCATTAGTTTTTATATCTTTGTAAGCTTCTGGAATAATGGCTATTTCACCCTCTTTCATGCTGTAAATGGGTTTGAGTTTAGCTTTTACATACTCATCCATACTTCCATGCCAACTTAGATGGTCTGGGCTTAGAGGAAGTAGAACATATATATTTGGTTTTGCTATATTTGTGTAGTGCATTGTAAAAGAACTGGTTTCAAGTATCCATAGACTAGCATGTGGATTTAGTTCACCCAGAGGTGTGCCGATATTCCCACCCTCTTGGCTCCCTCTGTCTTGAAGTAGATGTTGCATCATTTGTGTTGTAGTTGTTTTGCCATTTGTACCACTAATCCAGATACTTAAGGGCATCTCTTTAGCAAAGTAATCATACTCACTTATAAGATTATTTGCTTTTTGAATGAGTGGATTTGATGGAGCAATTCCAGGAGAAGGAATCTCTAAGTCAGAATATTTCGGGTTAAATTCACTAGACGGTTTAACTCTAAATCCATTTTCATCACGAAATGGTTTTGAACACTTATCATCATAAAAGATAGGATTTAAAACTTTTTTAGCAATTGCTTTTGTTGTTTTTCCGTAGCCAAAAAGTGAAATTCTCTGCATTAACGAATCTTTAGACTTATTAGTGCAACTATATTAGATAAAATTGCGATTATCCAGAATCTTACTATGATTTTACTTTCTGCCCAGTTTTTCATCTCAAAATGATGATGAATCGGTGCCATTAAAAAAACTCTTTTTTTACGAAATTTATAACTTCCCACTTGCAAGATTACAGAAACTGTCTCTATAACAAAGATAGAACCTATAAGAAGCAGTAAAAATTCACTCTTAGATATGATGGCAAGATAGCCTAAAAATGCACCGATTGTTAGTGAGCCACTATCTCCCATAAAGATTTCGGCAGGATGACAGTTGTGCCATAAAAAACCGGTTAAGGCACCCATTAAAGCACTCGCTACGATTGCTACCTCTCCAACATCAAAGTTTGGCATGAGTAGGTAAGAACTGATTTTTGCGTGACCTGTTATATATATAATGATACTAAAAGATGCAAGTGCTGTAATAGAAGGAACAGTTGCCAGACCATCAAGACCATCTGTTAGATTTTCAGCATTTGAAGTTGAGATGATGACTAAACACCAAAAAACAATTGCGTAAATACCCATATCAACAACAGGTGTTTTAATAAATGGAATATATAAATCAGTATTAAAATCTGCAAATATACATAAAAAACATGAAATGATAAGAGCAGAAAATATTTGTAATATTAGTTTTGTTCTTGCTTTTAATCCTGCTAAATTTTCATTTTTTTTGATTTTTGCGTAGTCATCTTTAAAGCCGATAATTGCAAATAGTATAAGTGTAAGT
>JAGHAW010000195.1 GCA_021161305.1 Sulfurimonas sp. | reverse complement strand
CATATGAAAAGTTAGAAGATATTTTAAAAGAATTTGGAAAAGTGAATAGTGTTGGAAAGAGTTTTGGAGTTTGTAAGTTAAGCTTAGATGATTTGGATCTTGATTTTTCTCTTCCAAGAATTGATAGTAAAATTTCAGTAGGACACAGAGGTTTTAATATAAAAATAGAGTCTGATATAGATTTTATAACTGCCACATCAAGAAGAGATTTTACTATAAATAGTATAGGCTATGATATTAAAAATCAAAAGATACTAGACCCTTACAATGGCGTACAAGATTTAAAAAACAAAACTTTAAAGATAGTAGATAAAAAAACTTTTGCAGAAGATCCGTTAAGACTACTAAGAGCTATGCAGTTTTGTGCAAGATTTGAGCTCAGATGCGACAAAACTTTAATCTCCATATGCCAAGAGATGATAATAAACAATATGTTAAACGAACTCTCAAAAGAGAGAATTTATGAAGAGTTTAAAAAATTGTTTTTAAAAGCACAAAGACAATCTATAGGTCTTAACTTTTTAAATAAAATTAATGGGTTAGATTATTTTAATGAACTTCAGATGAATAGCAAATTGTGGACAAAAACTCTAAATTCAATAGATAACTTTTCTGCTAACAAAACAGATAACAACAAAACTAACATAACAATCTCGTTAGCACTTCTCTGTTATGAAATTAATAAAGATAAAACGAAATCTTTTCTTGACAAACTTATTGGTAGAGAAAATCTTTTTAAAAATATATACTCTTTTCAACACATAGCAAGATATATTCAGAACAGAGATGATAAACTTCTTTATACTATAGCTAAAGACATTGATACTAAGGGGTTAGCACTATTTTTACAAGCTTTAAATATCTGCAACAAAACTATGAATAAAATCAAACCGATTATTCATGGAAAAGATATTTTAACATGTGGAATCCAACCATCAAAAGAGTTTTCAGACATACTTAATTATACCTATAAAGCACAGATAGATAAAAAGTTTAAAAACAAAAAAGAAGCTCTGACTTGGCTTAAAAACTATCTACGCTCCTAAAACGCTCATCTTTCTTTTTAATTCTGTCATTTCACTAACATTAGAAATTGCTTTTGAAAGAGAATCTTTTAATCTTGTCTCATATATCTGCTTATGATCCCTATCATATTTTGTAATAATATCACTGTACAGCTCTATAAATTCCTGAATCTGTTCCACTGCAACTACTGTTATTTTATTATGTAATGCAACACTGATAACTAAATCAAACCCTTTTTTAATCTTGGAATCCATATCATCAACTTCAATATATCTCTTAGAAGTTTCACTATTTTTTGTTATTAATCTTCTCATAACCTCAACAAGACCATCTTCACAAACTTCAAAATTTAGAACTTTACTATTGATATAAGCTCTCATATCTGTCAGCTTCATTTTAGATATTTTCTCTACTAACTCAGCATGTATTTTATCTTCATTCGGAACTTCACTCTTCTTTTTAACTAGTATATTTCCAAACATATCAACAACCTAATTTTGAACTATCTATCTCTATAACAGTATGAACATTTCCTCTGGGATTATAATCAGCCACAATTTTCATATATTTAGGTTTTAGCTTTTTCTCTAAAACTTCATATATCTCGTTTGCAGAGTTCTCATGTGAAACATGTTTATCACGAAAAGAGTTTATATATAGCTTAATAGCCTTTAACTCTACAACCCATTCATCCGGTGTATATTCCAAATATATTGTTGCATAATCCGGATAACCACTTCTTGGACATAGACAAGAAAACTCCGGAAGTGTCATCTTTATAAGATAATTTCTCTTATGCTCATTTGGCCATATCTCCAAATCTTTTTCTATATCAAATTCATTAACTATTTTTTCACCATATTTCATCTGCTTTCCTCTGTTTTTAATGGGGAAATATATTTCCCCTGTAGATAATCAATACCTATCTCTTGTGCAAATTTTTTAACATCTTCATTCTCAATCATCTTTATCCATGTTTTAACACCTTTTTGGTGTGCCATAAGATTAAAACCATCTATTATGTTTCTATTTTTTATATCTTTTGTATAGTAGCTATCAAACCTTACTACATCAATATTCAAATCTCTCAAATACAAAAAGCTGGTATGAATAGCTCCAACTCTATCTATAGCTATCAATACTCCCATATCCCGAAGTGATTTCAGAGTGTTGTTATATCTCTCTATATGTGAATAATACTCTACTTCACAAAGAATAAACATTATTCTGTTTTTAATACCTTGATTACTGTTTAAAAATTCTTTTAATTTTACTAAAAATGCTGCATTTCTCAATGATGTTGGAGATATACTTATAGCAAAAATCTCATTACCAAAAGGATTGCATTTTATTACACTTTTTTCTATAATCATCAAATCAAAATCTGCCGTTAAACCTAGTCTATTGATAACTTTCATATACCGTTTTGGGTAAAGCATCTTTCCTTCTTGGGTTTTTAGCTTTATAAAACACTCATTAAAAGTGCTTTTATTACCTTCAAATATACTCTGAGTGCTTATCGAAAAACTTCTCTGTTTTATGGCACTAATAACCAATGAATCTAATTCATTAGGATTTATCTCATCCTCTTTTGAAGAAAGCTTCTTACTCCTGTTTTCTTCTTGAAGTTGAAATAGATTTTCTATCATATAATCAAGTTCATTTGAAAATATTTTATCGGTTACAGTAGCTGATATTTGCACTTCTATATCATCCACTTTAAAATCTTCGCTCTTAAGAACCATCAACTCTAAAGTAGTTTTATATATCTCTCTATTTCCTTTTAGTCCAAGTATAAAGTCTCCACCTTTTATATGCCCCATTGGAAAACTTTGAATATCCCTCTCTTTTAAATAGTCACCTATCCAAGAGGCAACCCTGCGTAAAACTTTATCTCCATTTTTAATCCCATATGTAGCATTAATATCATTCAAATTACAAACGCTTACAAGAACTAAGGAGTACTCTTTTTCCTTGTTAAGCTTTTTAGTTAAGTATTTGTAGAGGTACTCTCTTGTAAATGTTTTTGTTACTTCATCTGTAATCTTTACATCAAAACCACTATATATAATATAAAAAATAAAGTAGATGCTAAAAGCTAAAAGTAAAATAGATTCAAAATAAAAAGTAACCTGCAGGGTCTCATAACTATTGATTAGAGTGTGGGAAATAAAAGCGATAATAAGAGCAAAAATAGGAAGTCCCATTCTAAGTGCTAACTTAAAACGGTACTCTCTCTCTTTTGTCTCTGGAAGTAACATTAGCTATTAAACATCCAAGTGTTTAACATCTTTAGCGTGTGTTTCTATATAGTTACGACGAGGCTCAACTTCATCACCCATAAATAGAGTAAACGCATCTGAAGCTACTTCAGCATCTTCTATGGTTACTTGAAGCAAAACACGATTCTCAGGAGTCATTGTAGTCTCCCAAAGTTGATCAGGGTTCATTTCACCAAGACCTTTATAGCGTTGAATATAAGCACCTTTTTTAGCATACTCTTTGATTCTTTCAAGCTCTGCAACTGGATCTTCCGTAAAGTTCAAATCCCACTCTTGTATCTTTCTATAAACAAAATTTGCCTCTGTAAAGTGTGGAGCAACAAAGAGATCATCATTTATTAGAAGTTCTTCCATACCACCCTGTGTCTGAACAAAAAGATGAATCTCGTTTGTCTCTTCATTTATCGTTTTAGTCAAGATATTATTATCTATAGAAGTTAAAAACTCTTCAACTTTAGCATATAGTGCCATAGTATCTAAACTTATAAGATCTGGATTTTCAATGAAATGACGAATCAGGTCTATCAAAGCATATCTTCTCTCTAAGGCTATAAGTGAACCTGCATAGTGATCAACCATTCTAAAGTATGAAACTAAATCATTATGCCCAATATCTTCAACCTCTAAAGATTCAACACCATTATCAATCAAGAAGTCATTCATCTCTCTGTCATCTTTAAAGTAAATCTCTTTTTTACCTTTTTTATAACGGTAGAGTGGTGGTTGAGCCAAGTATAAATAACCTTTTTCAACTATATCACGGAAGTGGCGGAAAAAGAAAGTAAGAAGCAGTGTCTGAATGTGAGAACCATCAACATCGGCATCAGTCATAATAATTATTTTATGATAACGAAGTTTCTCTTCTTTGTACTCTTCACCGATTCCACAACCCATAGCTGTAATCATATTTGTAATTTCATCAGATTTTAGAATCTTTTCTAGTCTGGCTTTTTCAACATTTAAAATCTTACCCTTAAGTGGTAAAATAGCTTGAAAAACTCTATCTCTACCCATTTTTGCAGAACCACCGGCAGAATCCCCTTCCACCAGATATAGTTCACAGATAGAAGCATCTTTAGACTGACAATCAGCAAGTTTACCTGGAAGAGTACCAACACTCATACTATCTTTTCTACGAGTCAAATCTCTAGCTTTTTTAGCAGCTTCACGACCACGAGCAGCTGCTAGTGCTTTAGAAACAATCGCTTTTGCTTGTATAGGATTTTCTTCAAAATATTTTGAAAGAAGTTCATAAGTCTGTTTTTGAACAAGTGGTCTTACATAAGTATTTCCAAGTTTACCCTTTGTTTGACCCTCAAACTGAGGTTCAGGAACACGACAAGAAACAATAGCAATCAAACCCTCTTTAACATCATCACCAGAGATTTTTACATCTTTCTCTTTTGCTGCACCGTTTTTAGAATTATAATTTGAAACAACTCTTGTAAGACCTGCTCTAAAACCAGCTTCATGTGTTCCACCATTTGGAGTTCTAATATTATTTACAAAAGATGCAAGTTTTTCTTCATATCCATCATTGTACATAAGTGCTACATCAAACTCAATAT
>JAGHAW010000081.1 GCA_021161305.1 Sulfurimonas sp. | reverse complement strand
ACTTGTAAAAAGCAATATAAAAGTTAAAAGTATAAAAAAAGATTTCATTATTTGCCCCTATTCGTAATGGAATTATATCTTATTAAACAACCTTTTTGTATAATCTCTTAAATTTTAAAACAGAGATATAAATTGAATAAAAGATTAGCAGTTGCATTTACAGGACCTTCCAATAGTGGCAAGACTACGCTTATACTAAAAGTTGCACGAAAACTTATTAACGAATATAAAAAAGAAGTTGCAATTGTTAAGCATGATCCGGGGGATAAAGCTAGATTTGATGTTGTAGGTAAAGATAGCTATAAATTTAGCGATACCGGTGCAGAAGTAATTGTGACATCGCCGCAAAGAACTACCTATTTTTCGAGAAAGAACAAAGATATAGATGAGATGATAAGACTTTTTGATAAGTTTGATATTTTGCTGGTTGAGGGTCTGAAGCACCTTCCACTGCCTCGTATAAGTGTTTTTAGAAATTCTCTTGATAGTGATTATTTTCCATATATGAATGCTTTAGCAATAGATGATAGTGTCAATGTGCAAGAGTATGACATGCCAAGTGATGTAGATATTTTAGACTTAAACAATCCAGATGAGATTATTTCATGGATATTAAAAAATGCAAAGGAAGTGTAGATGAGAGATATATTTGACGCAATTCAAAGAAGTGCTATAAGAATTAAAGATGCTATTGATGTTAAGGATATAGGCTATTCTCAACAAGAAAACAGCTCAGGAGAGACTCAGCTTCAGCTTGATATTCAGTGTGATATGATTATTGAAGAAGAATTCTCAAACATAGATTCTATCCATACTATTGCCAGCGAAGAAAAAGAGCATGAGATGCCTATGAGTAGCAGTGGTAAATATTTTATCGCTTATGATCCTCTTGATGGTTCATCTTTAGTGGATGTAAATCTTAGTGTTGGTTCTATTTTTGGCATATATGAAAATGCTTTTGGTGCTAAAAATATGGTTGCTGCATGCTATGTAGTCTATGGACCAAGAGTTGAAATGGTTTTTACTCAAAATAAAACTAAACTATATCTGCTTCAAGCGGGTGAGTTTGAATTTGTAAAAGAGATAAGACTAGATGAAAAAGGTAAGCTTATGGCACCCGGTGGAACTCAGCAAAATTGGGCACCTTATCATAAAGAGATGATAGATGGTTTCTTTAAAGAGGGTTATCGTCTTAGATATTCAGGAGGAATGGTTCCTGACCTGCATCAGATTCTTTTAAAAGGTGGTGGGCTTTTTAGTTACCCTGGCACTAGTGACAAACCAGATGGAAAACTTCGTAAACTGTTTGAAGTCTTTCCTTTTGCCTTTATCTATCAAAAATCAGGTGGAGAGGCGATAGACGGCACAAAAGATTTAATGCAGCTTCCACATGCTCATATACATGATACAGCTATCTGCTTTTTTGGTTCAAAATATGAGATAGCAAGAGTAAAAGATGTCTATACCAGAGAAGGATAAGTTTGAAATACATCTCGATGAGATGATTTTAAAACTACAAAAGTGTCAAAAAGATAAGGGCTTAAAGAGTTGCAGTGATTGTGAACATTACTTGGCATGCGAACTAAGAACCCAATATATAAAATCAGTTTACAACAGTATGTCTAAGGGCGATACTGGTGGATTTGAGTTTTAAAGAAACTATGAAATAAAATTAAGGATAATTATTTTGAATAAATACATAACAACACCTATATACTATGTAAACGGGGAAGCACACATTGGACATGCTTACACAACTTTTATTGCAGATACTATGGCTAGATATGAAAGATTGAAAGGTAATGATACTTACTTTTTAACTGGAACTGATGAGCATGGACAGAAGATTGAAGAATCAGCTCAAAAGAGTGGTAAACCTACTCAAGAATTTGCAGACGAAATTAGTGCTTCATTTAAAAATCTTTGGGATGAATTTGATATAAGTTATGATCAGTTTATCAGAACTACCGATGCAGACCATAAAATGGGTGTTCAAAAAGCTTTTGAAGCGATGTATGCTAAAGGTGATATCTATAAAGATTTTTATGAGGGTCATTACTGTGTTAGTTGTGAGACTTTTTTTCCTGAAACTCAACTTGTTGATGGTGAATTTTGTCCTGATTGTGGGAGAGCTACAAGTATCGTTAAAGAAGAAAGTTACTTCTTTAAACTTTCAAAATATGAAGATAGACTTCTAAAACTTTATGAAGAGAATCCTGATTTTATTCTACCTCGTTCTCGGGCAAATGAAGTTATCAACTTTGTAAAAGGTGGGCTTCGTGATCTTTCTGTTACTCGTACATCATTTAGTTGGGGAGTTGGGATGCCTAAGAGCCTGAATGATGACAAGCATGTAATGTATGTTTGGCTTGATGCTCTTATGAACTATATTACAGCTCTTGGCTATGGTAAAGATGATGCTAATATGAAGTACTGGCCTGCTTCAGTTCACTTCGTGGGTAAAGATATTCTTCGTTTTCATGCTATCTATTGGCCGGCCTTTTTAATGAGCCTTGATATGCCACTTCCTAAGCATATCGGTGCTCACGGCTGGTGGACTAGAGATGGTGAAAAGATGAGTAAATCAAAAGGTAATGTTGTCTCTCCTAAAGAGGTTGCAGATGCTTATGGTGTTGAAAATCTAAGATATTTTATGCTTAGAGAAGTTCCATTTGGTCAAGATGGTGATTTTTCTCAAAGAGCATTTATAGACAGAATTAACTCAGAACTTAGTAATGACTTGGGTAATCTCCTTAACCGTATTATCGGCATGAGTGGAAAGTATAGTGATTTTAAGATAGACAGTGTTGATGTTGAGAAGTATCATGCAAAAGAGTTAGATGCGATGAATGAAGTTCTCGGTAATCTTGATGGTTTTATGCAAAATTTACAAACTCATAGATACTTAGATGAACTTTGGAAACTTTTTGCTATAGGAAATGGTGCTATAACAGGTTATGAGCCTTGGGTAAAAATGAAAGAGGGAAAAGTTGATGAGGCTTTAGCTACTGTTGCTCTTGTTGCAAATATTTTGGCTAAAGCATCTATTATGCTAAGTCCTATCATGCCTAAAACTACAAATATTATCGCAGATGCACTTGACTTTGAGATAAATAATAATAGCTATAAAGAGCTTGTAATAGGTAAAAAGCTATTGAAATTATTTAATATCAAAAAAGTACCGCCCTTATTCCCTCGTGTTGAAGAGCCTTTGATGTCAGAAGCACCTGTTGCACAGCCAAATGCTCCAAAAGACAAGGTGAATGGCAAAGCCAGAGAGAGTGCCCTGGGGCAAGAAATTGAAGAAGAAAAAAAAGAAGATGATAATCTTATAGAGATTGGACAATTTTTTGAAACATCTTTAAAAATAGGTATTGTTATAGAAGCCGAAGAAGTTCCTAAAAGTAAAAAGCTTTTAAAACTTCAAGTTGATTTAGGTGAAGATAAACCTAGACAAGTTGTGGCTGGAATCAAAGAGTTTTATAGTGCTCAATCACTTGTAGGCAGTCAAGTTTGTGTTGTAGCAAATCTAAAACCTGCAAAACTTATGGGAATGATGTCAGAAGGAATGCTTCTTGCTGCTAAGGATGAAGATGGTCTATGTTTAGTTAGACCAGAGAAACCTAAAAAGGCAGGCACACCTATTGGATGAGACTAGAAAATGTTCTCGCACTTACACATGCTAAACTCATTAATGAACCATGTGTAAATAGTTTTGAAACTATTGTTTTTGATGCTCATAGGGTAAAAAGAGGTGACCTCTTTATTGCTTATGATGATAAAGCAGTAGAAGAAGCTGTACAAAATGGTGCTTATGGTGTTCTTTTTGAGAAACCAACACAGATAAGAGATAGTGAAATTGCTTGGATAAAAGTTAGTAACATTGATGATGCACTGAAAAGACTGCTTCGATTTAAGATGATAGAGAAAGAAGTTGTAGCATATGAGTGCAATGAAATTATTTTAAAGTTGGCTCGTCAAGTTATAACTCCACCAAATTTACTAGTTTTAGATGGTAGCATAAAAAATATTTTTAACTCTCTTTGGCATATAGAAAACAGAACAACAATCTTATTTTGCCCTATTCTACTTGATAAAAGTATATTTACCAATATTAAAAAGCTTCCTCAAACCGCAATGCAACCTATAGAGATTATGGAGCAGACACTCTTTGAGACATCTTTTGTTTATGATAATAAATTTTATGAAAGACAGCTAATCTCTCCATTTTTTATACCATATCTTGAAGAACTACTGCATCTATATAAAAGTTTAAAGATAGATTTTAGGCTTAAAAAATTTACACAAATAGATCATTTTGAAGCAGTTTTTACAAATAAAAATTTTGAGATAAAAGAGTTTGGGACAAGCGATAAAGTACTAATCTTTGAAAAAAACAGTGATTTAATCCAAAAAGAGATAAACTTTTTACAAAAAAATGCCACTTGGGCAAATACTATATTTATTTTACCATTTTTACATGCCAGCGAGTACAAAGATTCTAAAAATATACATTTTTATAAAAATGAAAAAGATATAGTAAATATACTAAAGAGTAGCAATTTTCATTTTGCACTTATCATCGGTGTAGATAAGTCTATACTATCTAAGCCGTTAACAAATCAAAAGCAACTGACTTTAGCATTTTAATTCCCAATATTATAATGCTCCCCATTTTCAAGACTGGGAAAACAAGTTTTCTTGTTCCGCTTCATTACGATATCTCAGGTAACAGTTTTACTACTTTTTTTGGCTCTGCGGATGTAAGAGTTTTTAGAGAGACCCTATAGTCAAGAAATTTTAGAATATATAGATGTTATAAACCCGATGTTTAAGAATTATAAAAAAATATTATAAGAGTAATAACTGTTCTAATCAAGTGTATCTTAGAGTAAAAATTTATGCTCTAATTTAACCTCAAATATAGTTCCTTTTAAGTATAATGGGCGAATTTTTAAAATTACATTTAATTTAGAGGAGACTTTTCATGCAAATTAGTGGTGCACAAATGGTCATTGAAGCTTTTATAGCCGAGGGTGTTGATACCGTATTTGGTTATCCTGGCGGGGCGATTATGAATGTCTATGATGAGATATATAAGCAAGATAAATTTAAACATATTTTAAACCGTCATGAACAGGCATCTATTCATGCTGCTGAGGGTTATGCTAAGGCTAGTGGTAAAGTTGGTGTTGCGATGATTACAAGTGGACCAGGTTTTACAAATGCTGTAACGGGTTTGGCTGATGCTTATATGGATTCTATACCATTAGTTGTTGTATCGGGGCAAGTTCCTATGAGTCTTATTGGTACTGACGCATTTCAAGAGATTGATGCTGTTGGAATTTCTCGCTCATGTACTAAACATAACTATCTTGTAACTGATGCAAAAGATTTGCCTCGTATTTTAAAAGAGGCTTTTTATATCGCAAATAGTGGTCGTCCTGGTCCTGTTCATGTGGATATTCCAAAAGATGTAACTGCTCAGATAGAAGAGTTTAACTATGATATAGAGATTAATCTAGAGACTTACAAGCCTCACACAAAAGGTAATCCTCGTCAGATTAAAAAAGCTATGGAAGCGATCGCAAATGCTAAAAGACCACTTTTTTATCTTGGTGGTGGAATCATCAATGCAAATGCGGCTTATGAAGTTAGAGATTTTGTTCATAAAACTGGAATTCCTGCCGTTGAGACATTTATGGCTAGAGGTGTACTTTCTTACGATGATGATTTACTTATCGGTATGTTAGGTATGCACGGTTCTTACGCTTCAAATATGGCTATGAGTGAGACAGATTTAGTTATAGCTTTAGGTGCAAGATTTGATGACCGTGTAACTGGTAAGCTTTCAGAGTTTGCTAAAAATGCCGGTGTTATTCATGTAGATATTGACCCTGCATCTATATCTAAACTTGTAAATGCAGATTTTCCAATCGTTGGCGATGTTAAAAATGTTGTAAATGATATGCTCAACTTAATTGACAAGGTAAATTCTGATAACTATGAATCATGGAGAGATACCGTAAATAATTTTGATGAGCTTCATCCTCTAACTTTTCATGAAGATAGTGATAGACTTAAACCACAGTGGGTTATCTCAAGAGTTGGTGAATTACTTGGAGATGATGCAAATATCTCTACAGATGTTGGACAACATCAGATGTGGACAAGTCAGTTTTATCCATTTAACCGTCCTCGTCAGTTTATCTCTTCAGGTGGACTTGGAACTATGGGGTTTGGTTTTCCAGCGGCTCTTGGTGTAAAAGCGGCAACTCCGGAAAAGATTAGTATAAACTTTACAGGTGATGGCTCTATTCTTATGAATTGTCAGGAGTTAATGACGGCAGTTGAGCAGAAACTTCCGGTAATTAACATCATTTTGAACAATAACTTTTTAGGAATGGTTCGTCAGTGGCAAACACTATTTTATAATAAACGACATGCTGAAACAGATCTCTCTGTTCAACCTGATTTTGTAAAACTATCAGAAGCTTTTGGTGGAATCGGTTATAGAGTTCATACAAAAGAGGAGTTTGATGCTGCTCTTAAAGACGCAATTGAAAAAAATGTTGTTGCTTTTATAGAAGTTAAAGTTGAGAGAATGGAAAATGTTATGCCGATGGTACCAGCTGGTGGGTCATTGTTTAATATGATGTTATTAGAGAAAAAGGAGAAATAATGACTGAAAATAACGAAAGAAGAGTAATTTCAGTTATTGTAATTAATGAAGCAAGTGTTTTATCTCGCATTACTGATCTTTTCTCTGGGCGTGGTTACAATATTACATCATTAACAGTTGCTCCTATTCCTGAGAGTAAATACTCAAGACTTACTATTGTTACCTCCGGTTCAGTTAGAGTTATAGAGCAGATTACTAAACAGCTTCACAAGCTGATTCCTGTACTTAGAGTTTATGAGCATGCTGATTTAGTTGAGAAAGAGATGGCTTTGATTAAGTTTCCTATAACCGAGAACCTTAGTGATATAAATACTCTTTGTGAGGCTTACAATGGCAAGATAGTAAATGTTGGTGAAAATATGATTATAGCGATGGTTTCTGATGAGCCAAAAAGAGTTGAAAACTTTTTAACAGCTATAAAAAGGTATAACCCAAAAGAGATAGTTAGAAGTGGTGCTGTGGCATTGGAGAGATAAAAGTGAAGTTAAGTGATATTGCTAAGATTTTAGAGTGTGAATTTAATTCTGCTGATATAGAGATAACAGCTATGAATTCACTCAAAGATGCCACGAAGAGTGAACTCTCTTTTGTGTCAAACTCAAAATATATAAAAGATATTGAAAGTTCTAAAGCTGCTGCAATTATCATAACAGAATCTTTAGTAAAATATCTTCCCAAGGGATGCGTGGCACTAGTAGTTGAGAACTCATACTGGTCGATGGCTACTCTATCTAAATATTTTGCTCCACCCATAGAAGATGACACACTTCCATCTGCAAAGATAGGTGAGGGAAGTAAAATATCTCCAAAAGCCGAGATTGCAAATGGTGCAACTATAGGTAATAACTGTACTATTTTGGCTCATGTATATGTTGGTTCAAACGCAGTTATTGGTGATAATACTACTCTTTATCCAAGTGTAACGATTTATAGAGATTGTAAGGTTGGAAGTGATTGCATGATACATGCAGGTACAACTGTTGGAAGTGATGGTTTTGGTTTTGCATCAAATAAGCTCGGTGAGCATAATAAAATCTATCATAATGGAAATGTAGAGATTGGGGATGATGTTGAGATAGGGGCAAATACAGCTATTGATAGAGCAGTATTTGGTTCAACTCGTATTAAACAAGGTTCTCGTTTAGATAATCTTATTCATATTGCACATAATTGTGAGATTGGTGAATACTCAGTCTTGGCAGGTCAAACTGGTTTAGCCGGTTCATCAAAACTTGGAAGAAGCACAGTTTTTGGTGCTCAATCAGGAGTAGCAGGACATCTTGAAATAGCTCCTTTCAATACTTTCGCAGCACGAACAGGCGTAACAAAAAGCATAAAAGAGAGTGGAAAAATATTTGCAGGTTTTCCTTTTATGGAACATAGAGCATGGCTCAAAATCCAAGGTAAATTAGCTAGACTTATAAAATAATTTAAAAGTTTAGACTATATCCTACACCATACTCAGTTTTTAAATAGTTTGGATTTGAACTATCGTCTTTAATCTTTTTTCTAATATTTTTTATGTGATAATCTAAAGATCTTTTAGAGCTTAGTTCTGATAAACTTGATGCTAAATCTTCTCTTGAAGTTGTATGGTTTTTGTTTTTAATTAAAATCTTTAGTATCTTACTCTCTATTTGGGTAAGATTTAGTTTTTCATCTTTAAAGATGATATTTTGTTTGTTGATTTCAAATATATATTTACTATCTTCTAGCACATTGCTTTTTCCAAATGAAGCCCAGATTCTAGCTTCTAACTCTTCTAAATTATAAGGTTTAACTATGTAGTCCAATGCTCCAAGTCTAAAGGCATGTAACTTTGTTTTTATATCGGAGTAAGCACTAATGACTATGGTTGGTATGGCTATAGAGTTTTTTATGGCTTTTAAAACTTCAAAACCATCGAAATCCGGCAAGTTTAAATCCAACAATAATATATCATATTTTTTAAATTTCATACTTGCTATTGCATCTGTAGCGAGTGTAAAAATATCTACTTCAAATCCACAATCTTCTAAAAATTCTTTTGTATAAAATGCTGCTTCATCATCATCTTCAATTAAAATGATATGGTTTCTTTTCACTTTTTATCTCCATAAACTAAGATTCCTCATATTCTACTCTAATTTTACAATGATATAATGCTATAATGCTACAACAATTAAAGAGGATTATTTAATGTTAAATATTGAAGATATTATAAACTATACATCCACTATAAAGCTTTTATATGTAGAAGATAACGAAGAGGCTAGAACATCAACTTTAACTATATTGGAAGAGTTTTTTAATGATATTGTAGTTGCTGTTGATGGGAAAGATGGTTTAGAAAAGTTTCAACAACAAAAGATAGATTTAATCATTACAGATATAAATATGCCTAAATTAAATGGTTTGGATATGATTAAAGAGATTAGGAAGATTGATAAAGAGATTTCTATACTTGTGCTCTCTGCATATAATGAATCTGGATATTTTATGGAAAGTATAAAGTTAGGAGTAGAGGGTTATTTGTTAAAACCTATAGATATAGAGCAATTTATGGAGATGTTGCAAAAGGTAACAAAAATATTCAAGCTTAAAGATGAAGCAGAAAGAAATTTAATTTTTTTGCATCAGTATCAAGAAGCAACAGATAAAAGTAGTATCGTTTCAAAAACAGATTTAAAGGGAAAGATAACCTATGTAAATGATGAGTTTTGTAAACTCTCAAAATATTCAAGAGATGAGTTAATTGGAAAAAATCATAATATAGTAAGACATCCTGATATGTCATCCTCAGCATTTAAAGAGATGTGGGATACTATAAAAAATAAAAAAAGTATTTGGCAGGGAATGGTTAGAAACTTAGCCAAAGATGGAAGCAGTTACTATGTTAAGGCAACGATTAAGCCTATACTAGATCAAAATGAAGAGGTAGTAGAGTATATTTCACTTAGGGAAGATATTACAGATATTATGAGTCCAAAAATACAGCTTCAAGATTTAGTGAACTCTTACGAAGAGACTATAGTGGTGCTTTTAAAAATAGAAAGATTTGATGATATAGAAAAGTTTTATGGTTCTACTTTATCACAAAAAATAGAAGAAAATTTTTCTAAAGAGATCTTAAAACTTATACCTAAAAAGTGTGAATTTACAAAAGTTTTTGTTTTAGACAATGGCGAGTATGCTTTTGCAAAAAATAAGCAAGAATGTAAAATAAGTAGAGACAAGATTATTCAAAATCTAAAAGAGGTTCAGCAGGTTGTAAATGATGCTAAGTTAGATATTGGTGAAGTAGATTATGATATATCTGTGCTTATCAGTTTTGCAGATGGTAAAAATACTCTTGAAAATGCAAAGTATGGACTAAAGCAACTTTTAGAGACCAAACAAGATTTTATAGTTGCAAATAATTTAATCGCAAGAGAGCATGATGAAGCTAAAAAAAATCTTGAAGTTCTTAAGATGATTAAAGGGGCTATAGATGATTCTAAAATCATCTCATATTTTCAGCCTATTATAAACAATCAAACAAAGCAGATAGAGAAGTATGAATCTTTGGTTAGGTTAGTAGATAAAGAGGACAAGGTCTTGTCTCCATTTTTCTTTCTTGAGACTGCTAAAAAAGCTAAGTATTACTCTCAGATAACAGCCATAGTTCTTGAGAACTCTTTTAATGCTTTAAATGAAACAGACAAAGAGATAAGTATAAATATATCTGTTTTAGATATAGAAAAACACTTAACAAGAGAAAAGATTTTTGAATTTCTTGAAGTAAATTCTCAAAATTTGCACAGAGTTGTTTTTGAACTTTTAGAAGATGAAAGCGTAAAAGATTTTAAACTTATAAAGTCTTTTATCAGTGATGTTAAAAAAATGGGTGTAAAGATTGCCGTAGATGATTTTGGAGCTGGATACTCAAACTTTGAAAGATTGCTTGATTATCAGCCAGATATATTAAAAATAGATGGCTGTTTGATTAAAAATATAGACCATGATGAGTTTTCTTTAAATGTTGTAGAAACCATAGTTGCTTTTGCTAAAAAACAGAAGATTAAAACTGTAGCAGAATTTGTTGAAAATGAAAAAATTTTTAATATTTTAAATAATTTGGGTGTTGATTACTCGCAGGGTTATTACTTTGGAAAACCTGAGGTTTTAAGGTAAGTTATGAAAATAGTTTTTTATTTTGCTATGTTGTATTTTATATTGATTAGTTCCATCTTTAGTTTTTATATAGATTCATTGTCTGATTATAATAGCACTCTTAAAGTAACGAAGAATAAGATAGAAGGTGTAAGCTACCTAAAACTGTTGCATAAGCTAAGTGTTGAGT
>JAGHAW010000168.1 GCA_021161305.1 Sulfurimonas sp. | reverse complement strand
CTTTTATTCAAAGATTCAACATTTATGAATCCCCATCTATTTTTATTATAAAAAAACACAAAGATTCCCTTTATAAACAAGATAGTATGATACGAAAATTAGATAATTTGGATGAATTGGCTAAACAAATTAATTCACTATAGTTCTAGCTCGAAAGAGCTTAGCTTTAGTAACCACAGCGGTTCAAGCGGAATAAAGGGACTTGTTCCTTTATGGGAATAATAAATATAATGATACGCAAATTAGATAATTTGGATGAATTGACTTCTGAAATTAACTCTTTATAAGGAATGTGATAATGATACTTGACTGTGCAATTATAGGTGGAGGACCGGCTGGTCTTACTGCCGGACTATACACTACTCGTGGTGGTTTAGAAAATGTAACAATGTTTGAAAAAGGTATGCCTGGTGGACAGATTACTTCAAGCAGTGAGATAGAGAATTACCCAGGAGTTACTGGAGAGATAACTGGTATGGATTTGATGATGCCATGGCCTGCTCAGTGTCAAAAATTTGGACTTAAACATGAGATGGTAGAAGTTACTCGTATTAGTAAAGATGGTGATACTTTTAGGATTCACAGAGCTGACGGAACTATTGATGAGGCTCATAGTGTTATCATAGGTACAGGTTCTCGTCCCCGTCATATAGGTTTTGCCGGAGAAGATGAATTTTTTGGTCGCGGTGTTAGTACATGTGCAACTTGTGACGGTTTTTTCTATAAAGGAAAAGAAGTCGTTGTTATCGGTGGAGGAGATACTGCTCTTGAAGAGGCTCTCTACCTCTCTAAAATCTGTTCAAAAGTTTACCTTATCCATAGAAGAGAAGAGTTCCGTTCTGCTCCAAACACAGTAGATAGAGTTAAAAAAACTGAAAATATAGAGTTAGTTTTAAACTCTGTTCCTGATGAAGTCTATGGCGATAATATGGGTGTAACAGGTATTAGAGTTAAAAACAATGATGGCTCACTTCGTGACATAGAAGTTCCCGGTGTTTTTACTTTTGTAGGAAATGATATAAACAACCAAACTCTTATGCAAGAAGATGGCAACTTCTTATGCGATATGAACGAACAGGGTCAAGTTATTGTTGATATTAGCATGAAAACTTCTGTAGTAGGTCTTTACGCAACCGGAGATATGAGAGTAGAAGCTCCAAAACAAGTTGTAAGTGCAGCTGGAGACGGTGCAGTAGCAGCACTTCAAGTTATCTCTTTTGTTGATGAGTTATTAAACTAGAACCTATATAATGACATTTAAAAAATATACTCAAGAGCTTACAACACTGACTTCATTTGTTTCTCAATATTGTGATGATAAACATAGCAGTATTCCTAGAAAGGGTCGCTCTATCACGCTAAAATATGCAGGTGAACGCGAGGAACCTCTTGAAGCCCTGCTTTGCGATGAGTGTGCTGAAATCCTAGACTATAGCATCACTAGACTTCAGGGGTGTCCATTTGATGACAAACCAAAATGTCGCCAATGCCCAAACCCATGCTATGAACGCCCAATGTGGAAAAAAGTAGCAAAGATTATGTGCCACGGTGGCATAAAAATGGGCTTAAGAAAAGCAAAAAATAAAATCTGTTTTTGGTCTAATGAAACTAACAATTCTTCTACATCAAAAGCAGTTTAATCAAAACCCCATTAAAGATTTGGTATTATTCATAAAACTATTTTATAAGGCTATATAGATGATAAAAATTGGTGTATTTGGTGCTAGTGGCAGAGTTGGAAAACTTCTTTTAGAGGACTTAAAAGAGACTCCAGATATGAGTGTTAGTGCAGTTTATGTAAGAAATAATTTAGATTTTTCAATTGATCCGTCTATCTTAGTTACAGCTGATATGAAATATTTTTTAAATGCTTGTGATGTTATTATAGACTTCTCTCTTCCTGAGGCATGTGAAATACTACTTGAAGAAGCTATTAAAACACCAAAACCTTTGGTTATTGGTACAACCGGACTCAATATTCATCAGTTAAATCTTTTAAAACAAGCTAGTGAAATAATGCCTATTTTATATGCTACAAATATGTCTTTAGGTGTAGCACTTCTAAATAAACTTGTATATCAAGCTTCTGCTGCGTTAAAGGGTTTTGATATAGAGATAGTAGAGATGCATCATAAACACAAAAAAGATGCACCAAGTGGAACTGCTCTTACTCTTAGCGAATCAGCAGCACGAGGTCGCAATCTCGATATTGACAAAGTCAGAGTAAGTGGAAGAGATGGGAATATTGGAGAGAGAAACAAAGATGAGATAGCTGTTATGGCTCTTCGTGGTGGCGATATTGTCGGTCGTCATACAGTTGGTTTTTATAATGATGGCGAATTTATAGAGTTAAATCACACTGCAACAAGCAGAAATACTTTTTCCAAAGGGGCTATACGAGCCGGTGGTTGGTTAGCAGCTAAAGAAGTTGGTCTTTACTCTATATCTGATTGTTTAGAGTTATAAAATAAACTCTTTTTTACTTTGAATTGAGTATAATTCGCATAATATTTAAGAAGTTTTTACAAGGAAGCTATTTTGCTAGAAAATGTTAATGAAAAGTGTGCAGTTGTAGGTATTTTTGGTCATAAAGAGGCTTCTAAATTAGCTTACTTTTCTCTTCACGCACTTCAACATCGTGGTCAAGAAGCAGCTGGAATCAGCTCTTCTGATGGAGAAAAACTTCATACTATTAAAAAACGCGGTCTAGTTATGCGTGTTTTTAATGAAACTAAACTAAAAACTCTTAGTGGATCAAGTGCTATTGGTCATACTCGTTACTCAACTGCCGGTGATGACTCAATACTTGATGCTCAACCGGTTTTTGCTAGATATGACTTAGGTGAAATGGCTATAGCTCATAATGGTAACTTTACTAATGCTGAAGAAGTCAGAGCTGCTCTTATTAAAAAAGGTGCAATTTTTCAAACCTTTATGGATACTGAGAATCTTATCCATCTCATAGCTAAAAGTGAAAAAACACAACTTACTCCAAGAATTATGGATGCAGTTAAGAGAATTGAAGGAGCTTTTTCTTTAGTTTTTCTAAGCAGAACAAAAATGTTCGCTATGCGTGATCGTTTTGGCTTTCGTCCACTAAGTTTAGGTCGCCTACCTAATGGTGGCTATATCGTAGCATCTGAAACTTGTGCATTCGACCTTGTAAGTGCAGAATTTATTAGAGACATAAAACCCGGTGAACTTCTTATATTTAAAGAAGGTAGAGAACCTAAAAGCATACAAATATTTGAACCAACGCCTAAGCATTGTATCTTCGAATATGTTTATTTTGCAAGGCCAGACTCAAAAGTTTTCGGTCAATCAGTTTACCAAACAAGAAAAAATATGGGAAAAGAACTTGCACACATAAAGCCTATTGAAGCTGATGTTGTCATTCCTGTGCCTGATGGTGGAGTAGCTTCTGCTATAGGTTATGCTCAAGAGAGTGGCATACCATATGAGATGGGAATAATGAGAAATCACTACATAGGCAGAACGTTTATAGAACCGACTCAAGAGATGCGTGACCTTAAAGTTAAGATGAAACTCTCTCCTATGACAGAAATTATTAAAGGTAAAAGAGTAATTGTTATTGACGATTCTATAGTTCGTGGAACTACCTCAAGAAGAATTATAAGAATGCTCAAAGAAGCAGGAGCAAGTGAAGTTCACATGCGCATATCTTCACCTCCGACAACAGACCCATGTTTTTATGGAGTTGATACACCAGACAAAGATAAACTCATTGCTGCAAATATGAGTACTGATGAAATTTGTGAGTTTATAGGGGCTGATTCTCTAGCTTATCTTGACTCAGAAGCACTTTTAAGAAGCGTAAATGCAAAAGAAGATAATTATTGTACTGCCTGTTTTACCGGCAAATATATAGTTTAGGTTTTAATTGGAACAGATTTATACTTACGGTAACTACCTAACTAACAAATTTGGATGTAAAGTCTATAAAGTCGGTATCAATATATCTGGTTTTACTTGTCCAAATATAGATGGAACAGTTGCCAAAGGTGGTTGTTCATTTTGTGAAAACGACTCTTTTAGTGCTAGTAGTGGAAAAACAAAAGAGTTAAAAGGTTTTCATCTAAACCTTAATTCAAAAGAGAATCCATTTTTACAAAAACAGTTAGAACAACTTGAAATTCAATTTAACTCTATTAGTCAAATACAATCAACTAAATATGGTGCTAAAAAATTTCTTGTATATTTTCAATCATTCACAAACACTTATGCCCCGTTTGAAACCCTAAAAGCTCTTTATGATAGAGCACTTTCGTTTGAAAATGTAATTGGTTTAAGTGTTGGAACTCGCTCAGACAGCATAACTGATGAAACGCTTAATTATTTAGCTAAACTAAACGAAGAAAAAGAAATTTGGATAGAGTTTGGCATACAATCAGTATATGATGAAACCTTAGATAAAATTAACAGAGGTCACAGCAGTGACAATGTAAAAAAGTGGATTTTAAAGTCAAAAGCCAAAGGCTTACATGTTTGTGGACACCTTATCTTTGGTCTGCCTGATGAGACAAAAGAGATGATGCTTGAAACTTCTTCGCAAGCATATAAATGGGGTATAGATTCTGTAAAATACCATCCTCTTTATGTAGTAAAAAGAACTGCTTTGGGAAATGATTTTATCAAAGGAAGATTTATACCAATTACAGAAGATGACTATCTTGATGTTTTAGTAGAATCTATCAAGATGAAGCCAAAAAAAGTATCGGTTCAGCGAGTTACAGCAGGAATAGATAACGATTCCCTACTCGCTCCAGATTGGTGCAGAGATAAAAACACTCAAATCAAGCATATAAATCAAGCACTCAAACCTTTTGGACTTAAATACTAAGAGTTTTTGTAACCATTCAGAACCCAGCACCAACAGGAATATAAGATTTACCAACTAAAGCATCTCTAAGCCCCTGCAGTACTGCAATATTGTTCTTTTTAAGAGTAGAGATATAACTTCTGATTCTGCAG
>JAGHAW010000140.1 GCA_021161305.1 Sulfurimonas sp. | reverse complement strand
ATAGTTCAACTTAGTGATATTCATATCGGTGGGCTAATAGATGAAGATTTTATGAAGTCTATCGTTAAAAGAGTAAATATTTTGGAACCTGATTTAGTCGTCATTACAGGTGACTTGGTGGATATAGATATAAAGCAAGCAAAAAGACCACTTCAACAACTAGAATCTTTAAAGTCAAAATATGGAACTTTCTTTGTAGTTGGAAATCATGAATACTTTCACGATGTTAACAAGATTATAACTAAGGTAAAATCTTTAGGTATTAAAGTTTTAGAAAATGAAAACATCTACATAGGAAAAGAGGGAGAGGGTTTTAACCTAGTGGGAGTTTATGACATCTTTGGATACAGAACCCTTCATCACATACCAGAACTACAACAAGCACTATCAAATAAAAAAGATGCTCCGACTATTCTTCTGGCTCATCAGCCAAAATATATAGAAGAGGTTAAAGGTGGGGTTGATTTAATGCTAAGTGGTCACACACACGGAGGACAGCTATATCCTTTTAAATTTTTAGTAAAACTTCAACAACCATATATCAGCGGACTACACCAACATACCAAAGAGTTACAAATCTATGTAAACAGAGGCACGGGGTTTTGGGGACCACCTATGAGATTGGGTGCAACTTCTGAAATAACTGAGATAATCATCAGTTAAGTTGCACCTGTTTCTATATCTATCAACTCAACACGATCACAATCTTTTTTAAAGAATTTTTTTGAAATTGCATCATCCTCTGCAAGAGCAAGAATATCTGCAAAGTCATCCTTTGAGACCTCAAAAGTATGTAACTCCTTGCTCGTTTCAACTCTAAGTGTTGATTCACCGCTATCTGATAAAAGCTCAATATTTCTTAAACCCTTTGCAAATTCACTTTTAATAACTTTAGAAACTTTTTCATTCAAAAGCAATTCAGACAAAGAGACGACAACATTTAAATCTGATTCACACAATACCTTGTAAGTTACAATAATTCTACCATCCATATCTCTTCACCTAGTTAATTTTAAATCTTTTTGCACTCTTGCAAATCCATCTTTGATATCTTGTTCACTCACTGAATCTAACAAATCAATATAGTAGCTATAAATAAGTCTAGAATCTTTACGAACAACTATTTTCAGATAACTTGACGGGAAGTTAGTAAGTGCTTTTTTATCACTGTTTTGATTGCTGTTACAAGTGATACCACTCTTTTTGGAGACTTCTAATTTAAAAGCACAGCTATCTTCAAAAGTGTAAAGCTCTTTTAAACTGTCTTGAATCATCTTATCAGGTGGAAAAACTACCAACCTCATACACGAAATCTTCTTTTGAGAAAATTCTTTGGCGTATAGAGTAACCATAGCCTTGTCTTCACAAGCTGTAAAAAATAGACTAATAGTAAAAAGAAAAAAATATAAAAACAGTTTTAACACTAAAAACCCTACTCTATTTTCCCAGGTACTAAATCAACTTCTTCAAGAAAATGACGGAGCTTCACAATGGCATCCTTAGATAGATTACCCTTATGAGAAAGTGTTAACACAAACTCTTTATCTGCATAAAATATCTTTGCCTTATGCTGTTTCGTTTCTTCAACCCTCGCACCATAATGCACCAACGCTGAAATCAACTTATTTGCATCAATATTACCAGATATAGGATGCTCAAACAACTTTTCTAACTTTACTTTATGTCTATGACTCATACAGACTCCTTATAAAGTAAGTGTACTCTTATAAGAATAAAAAGTTACTAAATCTATCTTTTTTTAAAGATTAAAAGTGTTTTATCTTCCGTATCATAAAGGGAGAAGGTCTGTTTATCTACAAGTTTTAGACCTGAGAGTTTTTGAAAGGTTTTTATTTTGTGAAAGTATTGGACTATTGTGTCTTGATATTTTATGTATCTATCATCTTTATCTTTGGCAAAAAGAGTAAATTTTGTATAAAGTTCATCATCTTCAAATAGTGCATCCACGCTTAGAAACTCTTTTTCATTTTCACTACTCATAGTTCCCTCAGCAACATCACTAAAACCATAGAGAGTATTTATATCTGCTATAAAGATTCCATTATCATTTAACTTATCAGAAATAGCATCTAAAAATTTTATAAGCTCATCTTGGTTTAAAAAATTTAAAACATCAAAAATAGCTACAACCCCGTCATACTTGCCAGTTACTTCTGAAACATCAATACACTCAGCATCCAAACCCTCTGCCCTGCACTCATCAACCATAACAGAGCTAAGGTCAACACCCTTACACTCTACACCGTCACTAATCATACGAGTCATAAAGCCACCACGACCACAACCAACATCTAAAAGAGTTTTAATATCTTTATCATCTAGTTCTGAACGGTAGAGGTCATAAAGTGCTTCTGTTGCTTCTTCTATCCCTAAAAGATGTTCAGCTTTTGCATATAAATCCAGATTTGTCATCTATGCTTTTTGCTCTGCTTTTATAATTTCATTGATTTTTTCATAAATGTCTAAAACTTCATCTTTTTTAGCAATATAACTGTTTTTATTGGCGATTAGATAAGTAGAAGAGGTCATAATATCCTCAACAACTTCTAAGCCATTTTGTTTCATCGTAGTACCAGTTTCAACAATGTCAACTATCATATCGGCAAGACCGATAAGAGGAGCAAGTTCAATCGAACCATAAAGCTTTATAATCTCCACAGAGACAGCTCTCTCCTCAAAGTATCGCTTAGTGATATTTACCATCTTAGAAGCTACTTTTAACTCCGATTTATTTAAGTCAAGCTTTTCACCTTTTCTCATACCAATAGAAACTTTACAAACCCCTCGTTTAAGATCTAAAAGACGAATAACATCTAAGCCTTGTTCCTCTAAAGTATCAAGTCCTACTACACCAATATCAGCTGCTTGATGATAAACATAAGTCGCCACATCTTGATTTCTAACCAATAAAAAACGAAACTTCGGAGTCTCTAAAATTAATTTTCTATCATCAAACTTAAAACTATCACCAAAAATTGTTTCAAATATCTCTAATGTTTCTTTTGCAATACGACCCTTTGGAAGTGCAACTGTCAGCATTTTAAAACCCTTGTATAATTAAATTATTTTTTGTATTTTATCTAAATCTTACCTAAAATTTTATAAGGATACCTCTAAAAACCCTTAAGT
>JAGHAW010000164.1 GCA_021161305.1 Sulfurimonas sp. | reverse complement strand
GAAATATCTATATGGGTAATAATCACTTGGATTATATCTCTAACAACTATTGTAACGATTACATATAAAGCAATAAAAGAGTCAAGAGAAAATGATGATTATATTCGTATAGATGACCATATCATTGATGACTTTTACACTAGAAAGGATTAAGCATGTTTGACAAAGCTTATGAATCATATAAACTAAAATGTAAAGAGCTTGGTATAAAGCCAAGCCCTAAAGTGGAGATATTTGGCGAAGATATTAGCAAAGACAAAAAAGAAAAACATGTTGATATTCAAACATTGTCTCAATCTAAAAAAGTAAAAGCCCCTGCACTATCTGAAACGGCAAAAAAAGCTTTAGTGCCAAAGCAAAAGAAGAGAGCATCGACAAGAGTTAAAAAAGATAAAAAACAATTGCTCAGAGATAAGATAAGAACTGCTAAGCGAGAAGAAAAAGTAAAAACACCAAAAGTAGTAAAGCCAAAAAAAGTTTTACAAACAGAAGATGAAAAAAGACTAAAAAGAAATGCTCAGTCTCGCTCTTATTACCATAAGACAAAACCTAAGCCAAAACCAAAAAAAGAAACTGTTAAAAAGGTAGTAACTCTAAAACCTCCAAGAGTTTTGCTCACAGATGAAGAGAAAAAAGAGAAAATCAAAGCAACTTCAACAAAGTATTATGAGAAAAACAAAGAGATTCTTAGGAAAAAATCTCAAGAATATTATGATAAAAACAAAGACAAAATAAATGCAAAACAAAAAGTTATCCGAGCCAGTAAACCTCCAAGAGTTCTCCTCGATGATGATGAAAAAAAGATTCGTTGTAGAGAAAAAGCCCGTTTGCACTATCTAAAAAACAAAGATAATCCAGAGTATAAAAAAAGACGAAAAGAGAACACTCAAAAATGGAAAAAAAATAACAAAGATAAAATAGCTGCTGCAAACAAAAGATGGAAAGAAAACACTAGAACCCCTGAACAGCTTGAAGAAAAACGGATAAAACAACGAGCATATCGACAAAAAAATCTTGAAAAAATTAGGGCTCAAGACAGAGGAAGAAAAGAGCAAAGAAAAGACTACATAAAAAACAATCCTGAAGTACATGAGAAGAAAAAAGCTAGAGAAAGAGAACGATATGCAAAAAATATGCAAGACCCAGCAAAAGCCGAAAAGCTTCGTAAAAAATGGCGTCATGACGGTGAACGCAAAAGAGCAGCTGCATGACTTACGGTGAAGCACATATAGCAGAACTAAACTCTATCTGTTTAGTAGATGGTATTTGGAAAAAGACACTCCACATAGAAAATAAACCAAAACCGATGAATAGAAAAGATGCAGCTAGATACTACAACATAAAACTGTTTGCTTACTGGATGGACCAACTAGATGACAGAATTTCCATCATTAAAAAATCATAAATCATAAGTGCTTTAATGTTTGGACATACTAAAACATACAAACTTTTCAAGGAGAAAAAATGTGGGTAACAAAAGAAAGACTCAAGGGAAAATGGTTTAACACTTTTTTCGATGACGAAACAGGTGCTAAGAAATTGGCTTTAAAAATTATTCAAGCTGGCGGTAAAGCTGTTTGGATGAAAGCTGCATATTAAAACAAAAAGGAAAAATAATGAGAAAAATGAACATGAGCTATGCAAAAAGCTATATAGATAAAAACACAAATGCGAGCAAAACGAGGTTACTAATGCTTTGTGATTCACGAATAACCCTGCCACAAAAGCAAGCCAAAAGGCTAAAAGCATACCTGGTACAAAGCATAACAGTGCCAACACTCGGCACTTCACAAAGAGTTGAGCAGATGTGCGAAGCGGTAGATAAAGTTTTGCTAAGAGGTGAAGAGCCATTGGAGCTAAACAATGCAACCACCTAAACCCATCTACTCCCTAAAAGGAAACTATAAACAAAAGCCCTACGAAGAGATTTCAAAAGATATGAAGTACTTGCAAAGTTTTCTCACTAAATTACTAAGAGTCGGTGGAACTGGCTTTATCTCCAGGTTGTGATTATGACTGGATTTTTAAAAGGTAGAGCAGTAAGCCAAGTTGATGAGATTCTTATAGAGGGCAAACGCTATAAAGAAGTTGATATCAAAAAAGTTATTAAAAAGATAAAGGATTCTAAATGATTATTCCACAAGCACAAGAGGCAATTAAGTTTTATGAACTAGCTATTAAAAATATTCAATACAGACTAGAATTTGATGTAAATAGAGATAAAAAGTATCAAACATTTGAGAGAAAGTATAAAAAACTTAATTATACAACTCTCTTTTATGGACATACACACTCTTTTTCATTCTATAAATGGGAAGGTACAAAAACAATAGTTTTCTTCAACATTGAGGATAAAAAAATCATTTATGATAAAAACAACACTTTTGATGGCGTTGAAGATGTAGCAAATGAACTGCTAGAAATTGTAAAAAAGTATTATTAATGAGCACATTATATTACTGTGATATAGATTTTGGAAAAGACTTCAAAGAGAAAACAGATGGAAGATAGTATAAAATTACCTTAAAAACAAGCCAAAAGACTAAAAGCATATTTAGTTCAAATCATCACAGTTCCAACACTCAACACAACTCAGCGAGTTGAAAAGATGTGTGAGGCAGTGGATAAAGTTTTGATTGAAAAATAAAAAAGGAAATTTATGAGCAAGTATCAAACTATTCAAAAAGTAGCTGAAGATATGGGTATTGATGCTTCGCTTATTCAAACCCTTATAAAAGATAAAGAGTTAAATAAGTACAAACTAAAAGGT
>JAGHAW010000012.1 GCA_021161305.1 Sulfurimonas sp. | reverse complement strand
GTTTTACACCCTTTTGAGCCAAAGCACTCATGTGCAACCAAGTCTCACTCGGCAATTCTTCTAGTTTATCGGTGTGAAGATGTGGGATAATCATAAAATGCCCTGGAGTATATGGGTAGCGATTCATTACTATAAAACAGTATTTATCTCTATAAAGAACATGTAAATTCTCGTCGTCATCAGCATGTTTACTTATGTGACAAAACACGCAACCCTCTATTTTTTGGTTTGTAACATACTCATCTCGCCATGGGGCATATAAAATATCTTCCATTGTAAACTCCTAAAATATTTTCTGCCTCGAAAAAGGCTCATTTTGCGTACAAATCAAAGAAATGCGAATACTAAATCTGGAAACATTATAACTAAACCAAGTCCTAAAAGCTGTAAAAGAATAAAAGGGATTATACCTCTGTATATTTCTATCGTTTTTATAGTGTCACCAGCTGCACCTTTTAAGAAAAATAGCGAAAGTCCAAATGGAGGAGTTAAAAATGAAGCTTGAAGATTCAGTGCGATTAAAACTGCAAACCAGATAGGGTCGATTCCAAAAGCTTCCATTACGGGGACTAAAATTGGCACAATAATAAAACTTATCTCTATAAAGTCTATAAAAAAACCAAGTATAAAGATACTCAACATTGCTACTGCTATAAATACCCAAACATTACCTATATCTTCACTAAAAAACTCTAAAATCAAGTCACTTCCACCAAGTTCATTAAAAACCAAACTAAAAGCCGTAGCACCGATAAGAATCATAAAAATCATTCCACTTAGTTTTACACTCTCTAACGAAGCATACTTTATCATCTCAAAATTAAAAGATCTGTTTAAAACAGAGAGTAAAAATGCACCAATCACACCAAAAGCAGCCGATTCTGTCGGTGAAGCGATTCCGGCAAAGATACTCCCTAAAACAGAAACCATCAGAAGTAGAGGTGGAACTATGGAGATTATCAACTCTTTGAAACTAACCCCCTCGTTCCCATGCTCTGCGTGGGAATGCAAAGGTGCAATTTCGGGCTGGAAATAAGAACGAATTAGTATATAAAATATATATAAACCTACCAAAACAAGCCCCGGCAAAACTGCACCCATAAAAAGCTCACCCACACTAACACTCATAACATCACCCAAGATGATAAGAATGATAGATGGAGGTATAATTTGCCCCAGCGTTCCACTTGCTGCAACAGTTCCAGAAGCTAAACCTTTATCATAACCGGCTTTTAACATCAAAGGAAGTGCAATTACACTCATCATTACAACCGAAGCAGAGACTATGCCGGTAGAAGCTGCGAGCATTGCACCAACTAAAACAACACTGACAGCTAGACCTCCACGAACATCACGAAACATTGCACTCATAGAGACCAAAAGTCTCTCCGCCATTTTAGATTTTTCTAAGACTAAACCCATGGTTATAAAAAGAGGTACTGCCATAAGTGTTGTATTTGACATTATCCCATAGATACGAAAAGGTAAAACAGAAAAGACTTCAAATCCAAGTTCAGGTATAAGAAATGCAAAAGCGATAGATACAGCTCCAAAAACAAAAGCTACAGGAATCCCAACTAGAAGCAGAGCTAAAACTACTACAAACATTAAAAGAGCTATCATTTAAACTCCCCGTCAAGCTGAGAGTGATGGAAATTAGACATATTATTTAATATATCTTTTATAGCTACAAGGGACAAAAATATAAAAGAGAGTGGAAGAAGTGCTTTTACTAAGTATCTATACTCCAATCCACCCGGATTTGTTGAAGCCTCATTTTGAACAAAACTCAAAAGTACAAAATCAATTCCTATATATATAATAAGTAGAGAAAAAGGCAGAATAAAAAAAAGTGAAGAAATTACATTTACCAACGCTTTTGTTTTAGAAGAATATGAAGCATAAAATATATCCACCCTAACATGTGCATTCTCTCTTAAAGTATAAGCAATCCCAAAAAGAATTACCACATCAAAAAGATGCCATTCCAACTCTTGAAGTGCGATAGAACCGGTTGAAAAAAGATAACGAGCTGTTGCGTCATAAACCACTAAAAGAACTAAGACAGCTAATATAAAGGCTGTGAAATAACCTAAATATTTTATGATTCTATCTATTATCATTTTCTAATCACTTAATTAAAATCTACACTAAAACAAGCACCATCACTCTCATTTATTACACTTAATTTCCCACCCATATTATCCTCAATAATCATCTTAGACATATAAAGCCCCATACCGGTACCTTTTCCTTGTTCTTTAGTTGTAAAATAAGGCTCAAAGATTCTCTCTATAATATCTTCTGGTATTCCACCTGCATTATCTTTAACAGTTACTCTATTATTTTGTAGTTTTATCTCTATAGTCGGATTTTCTGTATTGTTTTCTACCAAAGCATCTTTAGCATTATTTACAATATTTAAGATAACCTGCTGATACTCACTTTGAAATCCATTATAGATAAACTCTTCTCCGGCTATAGTTACTGTTACTCCATGGTCTTTTAGTTGAGCTGACTGCATAGCTATTACGGACTCTGTTGTCTCTTTAACTTTAAAATCTTTTTTCTCTTTATCGACTCTAAAAAAGCTTCTAAAATCATCTATGGTTTTACTC
>JAGHAW010000072.1 GCA_021161305.1 Sulfurimonas sp. | reverse complement strand
TTTAGGGTTCTGAATGGTTACCTCTCATCAAAGTTACTAAAATATTAACCAATCCCATCACAGGTGAAGTCACAACAACTCTTCAATATTTAATGGCTAACTTCAAAACAACAGCAAAAGAATTTCATCAAAAAATATTACAACATTGGAGAGTAGAGACATATCACTACCACTTAAATATGCTTACTAAAGAAGATGAGCATATAGCTCATAAAGAGCCTTTTTCTATATCTATTCTTAGAAGCTTTACTGTGAATCTTTATCAGTTGTTTTTAAATAAATACAAAGATAAAAAAGTGCTTCCTACTGGTAAAACTATTATGGCAGATATTAAAAGAACCTGCCATTATCGTGATGATTTTTCTGCTGAATTGATTGAATTGGAATATTTAGATTAAGATTTATTTTATATTTCGTGGGATTTACCTAACTTAATGAAAGAGTTAGATATTAAATAATTGTAAATTTAGTTAGTTTCGATACAATATTGGATTTTAAATTATAAATATTATTTAGATAGGAACTTTTACATGTCACTTTTTACACCTGGTCCGACTCCAGTACCTCAAAATGTTCGCAATGCTATGAGTGATGAGACTATGCATCATCGTACGCCGGAATTTGAAGCTATTTTTGAAAAAACGAGAAAACATCTTTTTAATCTTTTTAATACAGATGAAGTGGTTATGCTAAGTTCTAGTGGAACGGGTGCTATGGAATCTGCTGTTATTAACCTTTGTCACAACACACTTTTAAATGTTAATTCTGGAAAATTTGGTGAGAGATTTGGAAAGATTGCAAAGGCTCATGGGCTTGGTTCTGTTGAGATAAAAAATGAATGGAATACTCCTGTGAGTGTTGAAGCAGTTGTTGAAGCTGTTAAAGCCAACTCAGATATTGATGCAGTTGCAGTTCAGGTCAGTGAATCGGCTGGTGGACTTCGTCATCCTGTTGAAGAGATTGCAAAAGCTGTAAAAGAGATAAATCCTAATATTATGATTATTGCTGATGGAATCACTGCTGTTGGTGTTGAGAAGATTGATGTAACTAATATTGACTGTCTGATTGCGGGTTCTCAAAAAGCACTTATGCTTCCTCCAGGGCTTTCTATCTTAGGTTTAAGTAACAACGCAATTCTAAAAGTTGGAGCAGGGAAAGGGTACTATCTGAATCTTGCAAGTGAGATAAAATCACAAAGAAAAAATACAACTGCATATACTGCGGCAACTACTTTGATTATTGGGCTTTTGGAAGTTTTAGAGACTATTGAGAGAGATGGTGGCGTAGATAAACTTTATGAAACAACTACTTTAAGAGCCCAAGCAGTAAAAGCTTCACTTGAGGCTATTGGTTTGCATATCTATCCAAACAGTCCGGCTAAATCTATGACAACTATAGATGATGAAAATGCTTCAGAGATTAGAAAACTTCTAAAAGAGGATTTTGATGTAAATGTTGCTGGTGGACAAGACCACTTAAAAGGCAAGATTTTTCGTATAAACCAGATGGGATTGATTCCAACTTATGAGATGGCATGGGTTGTAAATAGTGTTGAATTGACACTTGCTAAACTTGGTCGCAGAGCCTATGACGGAACTGCAAATAGAGTTTTTAATGAGATATTTTTTAAGATGGAAAGATAGATGATTTTAGAACATGAAATTCCTAACGGTACAAAACTTTACTTCGGTAAAAGTGCAAAGGTTAAAAGAAACATAGAGACAGTTGCTAGTAATATTTTATACGCTAATGGTTTTGAGGAGATAGTTACTCCTGTTTTTTCATATCATCAACATCTTAGTATTGCAGACGAGAAAGAATTAGTTAGAGTAAATGATTCTAAAAACAACTCCCTCTCTCTTCGTGCAGATTCAACGATAGATGTTGTGCGAATTATCCAGAAGAGATTAGGCTCAAATACGGAGCATAAAAAATGGTTCTATATTCAACCTATTTTTACATACCCTACAACAGAGCAGTACCAAGTTGGTGTGGAGTTTATGGGTGAGAAGAAACTCTCGTCAGTTATGAATCTTGCAGTAGATATTTTTGATAAACTAGAGGTTAAGCCTCTGATTCAAATCTCAAATATTAAGATACCGGAGTTGTTGGTAGAGATGTTTGATGAGTTGACTCTTGATGATTTTCGTCATATAAATATAGAGAAGTTTTTAAATTTGGGTGTTGAATGGTTAGAAAAACTTGTTTATCTTCAGTATCTTGATCAGATTGATGAGGTAATTGAAATTGCTCCAGAGAGTATGAAAACAGAACTGATTAAGATGAAAGAACTAGGTGCAGAACTTTCTTATGATAAAAGTGTTTTAGCACCAATCTATTACGCAAAAATGCTCTACTATGATGAGCTATTTTTTAGAGTAATAGATAAAAATGAAGTATATGCTCGTGGTGGCAGATATAATAGTTCAGAACTTACCTCAGTAGGTTTTGCGATTTATACAGATGCACTTTGTGATAACTTAACTAAATAGATATTAGAGAAAAAGAGGAAGATTTTATGCAAGCAGATTTAATTGTGGGTATTCAGTGGGGAGACGAGGGAAAAGGTAAGATAGTTGATAGACTAGCTCAAGAGTATGATATGGTTTGTAGAAGCCAAGGTGGTCATAATGCGGGTCACACTATCTGGGTAGATGGTGTTAAATTTGCACTTCATCTTATACCATCTGGTGTATTAAATCCTCACGCTATCAATGTTATCGGTAATGGCGTTGTTTTGTCTCCAGAATCTATTATTAAAGAGATGATTCAGTTTGATGGTTTAGAAGGTCGTCTTTTTATCTCAGATAAAGCACATCTGAATCTTCCATATCACGCTCTGATAGACCAAGCAAAAGAGAGACTAAAGGGTGATAAAGCTATCGGTACAACTGGTAAGGGAATCGGACCTGCATACTCGGATAAAATTAACCGTACAGGCTTTAGAGTTGGTGAGCTTCTAAATCCTGCTAAGCTTTGTGTTTCTATCATAGAGTATTTTGAGCAAAACAGAGCTATTTTTGATATTTATGAAATTGCTACTCCAAAAGAGAGTGAACTTCTTGCAGAGTTAGAGGGTTATAAAGCTAAGCTCGGCTCTTTTATAACTGATACAACTCAAATGGTTTGGAAAGCACTGGATGCTGATAAAAAAATCCTTTTAGAAGGTGCTCAGGGAACTATGCTTGATATTGACCATGGAACTTATCCTTTTGTAACTTCATCTGCAACTGTTAGTGCTGGGGCATGTACAGGTCTTGGAATCAACCCTAAAGATATTGGCAAAGTTACAGGAATCGTAAAAGCTTACTGTACTCGTGTCGGTAATGGACCATTTCCAACTGAAGATATGGGTGAAGACGGTAAGAGACTTGGTGAGCAGGGTCATGAGTTTGGAACGACAACGGGAAGAGCTAGAAGATGTGGCTGGTTTGATGCAGTTGCAACTAGATATGCAAGTCGCTTGAATGGTTGTGATGAACTAGCGTTAATGAAGCTTGATGTTTTAGATGGTTTTGATGAGGTTAAGGTTTGCGTTGCTTATGAGTTGGATGGTCAAGAGATTGATTACTTACCATCAAATCTTGAAGCTGTAACACCAATTTATAAATCCTTTAAAGGTTGGGATAATTCTGTTGGAGTTAGAAAGTTTGAAGATCTTCCTCAAACAGCACAAGAATATGTTAAGATAATCGAAGAAATTTCAAAAACAAAAGTAGGCATTATATCTACTTCTCCAGAGAGAGATGATACTATAATCCTATAAGGAAAATTGATGAAGACTCGTTTCAGCTCTCTGGTTACCTTGAAAAAAAGCACTATGGATAAGAGTGAACGGGTAGTTCAGGCTGCAAATGCAGATTTAAATAGTGCTGCGATGGCTCTACAACTCTCCTATAATTTACTTTCAGATATAGAATCACCACAAAGTGGAAATGTTTCAAAAATGTTGGCTTCAAGAGAGCTTCTCAGCACCCAAAGAGAAGTAATACAAAACAATCGTGATTGGGTTGATTTTGCAAAAAATCAAGTAGAATTAGCAAAAAAGCAACTAAAATTAGATATGATTGAGCATGAAAAGTTTAAATACTTAGAACTTGAAGAGATTAAAAAGATACTTAAAGCGAAAAAACTTCAAGAAGCAAAAGAGTTAGATGAAGTGGCTCTGATGACATATGGACAAAAGGAAAATAAGTGAAGTTATTTTTAATATCTGTTTTTTTATTGTCTTCCCTTGGTGCATTAGAGACAAGTGAGAGACTTTTTGAATGTAGTGAAATTTTCAAAGAGAGAAAAGGTGAACTTCTGGTTGAACTTGAACGCATAGATGAGCAGAGACAAGCACTAAGTGCCTTGAAAATTGCAACAGAAGAGCTACTAAGAAAAAAAGAGATAAAC
>JAGHAW010000283.1 GCA_021161305.1 Sulfurimonas sp. | reverse complement strand
TTCATAAAGAGCATGGGAACGAGTTGAAACTTCTAGTTCCCATGCTCCAGCGTGGGAATTTATTTATTTATTTACCTAAATATTTATTATAATCCCGGTGCTTTCCACATTGAAGTCGTAATATTATCATCTACTAACTTTAACTGCACTTCATAAGCTTTTTGCCACTTGATTTTTATCTTATCATATAGTTTTTTATACTCCATATTTGGTTCATAAGTTTTATCCCAAACTACCAACTCTTTGGAAGCTTCTACAAGTGAGTTATAGATTCCAGCCCCAACTCCGGCAGAGATACAAGCACCTAAAGCAGTTGCCTCTGTAACTTTAGGAATTTTAACTCTACACCCTGTTACATCTGCCAAAGTTTGTGACCAAAGTTCACCTTTAGATGCTCCACCGGCAAAAACAATTTCATCTATCTCTATCTTAGTAAACTCTTTGATTTTCTCTAAATTTATAGCACTTACAATACACGCATTTTCCTGCAAGGCTTTAAACATTGAAGCACGATTACAAACTTCTGCATCTATTGAAAGATTCAAAAAACTAGGACTTGCATGATACCACTTTCCATACTTCATAGAATCAGAAAATATCGGCATAATTCCATAAGAACCTACAGGTACATTTGCAGCTTTTTGTTCTAGCAGAGTATAAACATCTATACCCATATCTTTTGCCTCTAGCTTCTCCAAATCGCAAAAAGCATCTCTAAACCATCTCATAACCAGACCGCTAAAAAAAGTGATTCCCTCGGCTTGTGAAAGTCCTGCAACAACATGAGGATTTACTCTTATGCCCATATCTTTTGGAGGTTTAATCTCGCTTTTAATATTAACTATTTGTTGCCAAAATGAACCGCCAAGTATAGCCACTTGTCCATCTTCTACGATTCCAAGACCGGCAGAACCAAGCTGAACATCTCCGCCACCCATCACAACTTTTGTTTTTATCGATAGATTTGTCTCTTGTGAAGCCTTTTCATCAACATTACCAATAATAGTTCCAACTTCATAACATGGAGGAAAAATATCATCTTTTATACCAACTTTAGTAGCCATACTTGAAACCCAATCACGATTCGCTAATGAGAAGATTCCGGTTGTTCCACCATTACTAGGATCTGTTGCGATAACTCCACTAAGCCTTGCTAAAATCCAATCCCCAATCATAGAGATTTTCGCCACTTTTTCATAAATCTCAGGACGATTATTTTTAAGCCACATGATTCTAGGCAAAGCACCCAATGCAAAAGTTTGACCGGAATCTTGATAAAACTCCTCTTCGATTCCAACAAAATTCTCTTTTAAATATTTAACCTCTTTATCAGCCCTTGCATCTACATTTGCAACAGCCCAAAGTTCATCCCCATTCTCATCATAAAGGACAATCCCCTCTCTCATACTTGTAGCACTAAGAGCTAAAATATCTTTACCTTTTAAGTTTGCAGATTCTAAAGATTCTTTAATACAATCACATACCAAAATCCAGTTTTTATCAAAATCAAAACTCATAGAGTTAGCAACACCATCTTCTTCTAAGTGTGTCCACTCTTTTTGAGCCATTGAGATTTGATTACCTTTAGTGTCAAAAATCACTGCACGAATACTTCCTGTTCCTGCATCTATTGCCATTAAGTAAGACATTATATTATCCTATCACTTCCACCGTCAATTGCGACTTGTGAACCAGTAGTTTTTGCAAAGACTTTTCCTGCCATTGCACAAACTAACTCTGCTACATTTGTAGATTTAATCTCAGTTTTCAAGACATTATTAGTTTTATATTCCTCTACACTCATATTATAGGCTTTTGCACGATTCTCTAAAACTTCGTCAGTCCAAATAGCTGTGTCAAAAACTGCATGAGGATGAAGTGTATTTACTCTTACCCCAAACTCTCCAAGTTCTAAAGCAGCGATTCTAGCTAACTGTGTCTGCCCAGCTTTTGCGACTGAGTAAGCAGCAGCTCCTTTTCCCGGAGCTGGAAAGTTTTTAGAAGCTACCATAACTATTGCAGGGTCAATCCCTAGTTTTAGAAATGGTGCTGTATATTTGATAAGCTTTTGATGAGCTGTAAGATTTATATTCATGCTTTTCATCCAGTTTTCATCACTTAATACATCAAGGTTTTCACTCGGTGTAAAGATTCCTGCATTACTAACAACTATATCAATTCCACCAAAACTCTTAACTGCAATAGCAACTGCATTTTGAATATCATCACTTGAAGTTAAATCACACTTAACTCCAATCATATCAGCTTTTGAGAAAATAGTTTCAACATTTGGATTCACATCCAAAACAACAACAGCACATCCTTTGGCATTTAACATCTTCGCAATAGCTAAGCCGATTCCACTAGCACCACCAGTTACAAGTGCTACTTTTCCACTAAACTCTGGTGATGAGCCACTTTTTTTAAGTTTAGCCTGTTCAAGTGACCAATACTCTACTTCGAAAATATTTGCGGCAGATAAAGCCTTGTATCCACCAAGTTTTTCAGCTTTTAAAATCGCTTCAAACGAATGGTCATTTATATCTTTAATTATGTTCGCTTCTTTTGCATTTTTTCCAAAAGAGAGAGTTCCATTACCCTCTAAAATAGCAAAATTTGGTGCTGGATTGAGAAGTGTTTCGTTAGTTTTACTATTTTGAAAATATTGCTCATACTCTAAAACATAATTTGCTAAATCTGATTTAAAATCTTGACCTAAAATAGCAGGGATTCTTTTTGTTCTTATCACATGGTCTGGAGTTAGTGGACCTTGTGTTGCGATTTTTACTATGTTTTGTTTTGAAAAGTAAGTAGCTAAATCTGAATCATTTAAAATTGAAATAGTTGCGTGACCTTTTAGATTTGATACTTCTTTTCTGATTTGAGCTAATTGTATAAGTTCCAACGCATAAGCATTGGAACCAGACTCTAAACTCGTTCCCATGCTCTCGCGTGGGAATGCATACTCAGCCCCATTATCAACCAAATACTTCTCAGCCCTATCAACCAACTCAATAGTTTTCTCATAAGATTTCTTAGCATCATCATTAAAAGTAAAAAGACCATGATTCATCAAAACCATTCCCTCTAATTCACTCCAATCAACATCTCTAGTCATATCATAGATAAGTTTTGCAAGAACAAAGCCAGGCATGATATAGGGAATAAT
>JAGHAW010000133.1 GCA_021161305.1 Sulfurimonas sp. | reverse complement strand
GTTCTAATGTCGTAACCGGCTACAAACATATGACAAGTATCTATACATATTCCTACTCTGCTTTTATCTTCAACTTTGTCAATAATTTGTGCCAAATGCTCAAACTTATACCCAAGATTACTGCCCTGACCGGCTGTATTTTCTATAACGGCACTAACTCCACTTGTTTTATCAAGAGCTATATTTATAGATTCGGATATTTTACTCAGACACTCATCTTCACTTATCTGTTTTAGATGGCTTCCCGGATGAAAATTTAGTCTATCAAGTCCTAACTGCTTACATCTTTGTAACTCATCTATAAAAGCTACTCTTGATTTTTCTAACTTTTCGGCTTCGGGATGACCTAAATTTATAAGATATGAATCGTGAGGAAGCACATGTTTAGGCAAGATTCCACTCTTTTGCAATACACTTTTAAATTTATCTATAGTAATACTATCTAAATCTTTCGCCTTCCACTGTCTCTGATTTTTCGTAAAAAGAGCAAATGCTTTCGCCCCTATAGCCTCTGCATTTTTAACTGCATTGAAAACTCCACCACTAGCTGAGCAGTGTGCTCCTACAAATTTTTTACTCACTTTATATCCTTGATTTTAAAAATTATTCTGTTTTTTCTGTCTTTAAAATATATGGCATGCGAATCTACTCTATAAGTTATCTCCACATACTGTGATAATATTTTCTGTTCAAAACCATCTTCTGTTTTAACTCTGTTTACTCCAGCGTAAATCTCACGACCTAAAAATATATTTTGTAGAATTTCATCAGGGTATGATGAGTTAAGATAGTCACTGTTAAAGCCTTGCTTACTCATACATCCGTCATTAGTGCAGATAAGATGATTTATAGCTATCTTCTCTATGGCTTTACCGGCAATAAAAAGTTCTATTTCTATACTTTTATCACTATTTCGGATATAACCAATATCTGCAAATTTTAGTTTAGGAGATTTTATAATGATAATTTTTGTTTGAGTATGCTCGTAGTTTTTCACACTACAAGCACTAAAAAGAAGGGTCACTACTAAAAAAAGATATTTCATCTATTTTTGTATAAATTTACCACACTTTCTATCTGCAGTACCACCAAATACTTGAATCTCACGAGCCGTACCATTTTTAGCGATCACTTGTCTTTTGCACTCATCTTTTGCTATACACTCTTTGTTTTCACATCCAATATCTTCAGGAACTTGTGCCATATTATCTTCTCCGTAATTTAATTTTTGAAATTATAGGGTATCTCTAAAAACCCTTCTTCCTCAGCATTATAGCAGATTAAATTAGATACAGATAGGGATAGTTTTAAAACTATAGCTCCTGAAAAAGCCATTCTGACATACGATTCATTTTTGTTTTTATAACTTTTTTTTGTTTTTCTAGTTGTTGATTATATATTTTTAAAAAATCATCTATATTATCAAAAAATAGATCTACAAGCTGTGGATCAAAATGTTTGCCCCTCATATCTTTTATAAATTCTAAAACTTCACTTTGAGTCCATCCATCTTTATAAGCTCTTTTAAATGAAAGAGCATCAAATACATCAGCAAGAGCTACTATTCTTCCATAAATATGTATTTCATTACCTTTTAATCTGTTCGGGTAGCCAGAACCATCCCATTTTCCATGATGTTCACCAGCAACTATAGTAGCACTTCTAAGCAGTGGTAATTGAGAATGCCCAAGCATTTCTCTGCCGAGTTCTGCATGTTTCTTTATCTCTTTAAATTCACTATTTGTCAGTTTGCCATTTTTGTGCAGTATACTATCTGTAATGCCTAATTTACCTATATCATGTAAAGCAGAAGCATTTTTAAGCATTACAGCTTCTTCCTCTTTCATTCCATACAATTTTGATAAAAGATATGTAAACTTTGAAACCCTCTCTACATGCAATTGAGTCTCTTTTGAATGTCCCTCAGCTATAGCACCTAAAGTATACATTAATTTTATTTGTGTATCAGATATCTCTTTAGTTTTTTCTAAAACTTTATTCTCAAGATTTTTTTCATAATCCTTTAGTTTTAAATGTATGTGTACTCGTACCAATAATTCCTCTTTAAGGAATGGTTTTTTTATATAATCAACACCACCAACTTGGTATGCCTTTAGCAATGAACCTTTATCATAACTTGCTGTACAAAAAATAACTGGAATGGATGCCGTTTCAGGAGCAACCTTCAAATACCTGCATGTTTCAAAACCTCCCATAATAGGCATCATTACATCAAGCAATATCAAATCATATATCTCTTCATTCACTAGTCTAAGTGCTGTCAAACCATCTTTTGCAGTTCCTACCTGATAGTTCTGCTGTTTTAAAACACTGGACACAAGCCTTAAGTTATCTTCAACATCATCAACAATTAAAATTTTATACTTAGAATTCTCCATTCGCGATTATAGCACATTTGTAACTAAGTCATAAAATAAAGTGAAGTAAACCTTGACATTAAATAAATTTTGCTACAATTTCCATATGCCAAAGCTTTTAAATCAATTTCGCTCATTTTACTTTAGAAATTACCCTGATGATATGGAAGTTCTCATAGAATATTTCGCTGTCTTTGGTGGTCTTGGTTGGGAAATTGATACTTCAAAACCAATCACTTTTCTTATAGAAGAACTTATACTGCAAAATTTTGATATATTCAATGAAAAGATAGATCAGCTTACACTTTCTAAACAAGAGAACAAGCGTCTTTTGCGTGCTCTTGCAGTAGGTGACAGACGAATTTTCTCTGCATTTAACAAAGCAGGACTAAATAATGCCAATGGTGGTTCATGCCTAAATTACCTACAGGAAAAAGGTATTATAAATATAGAATATTCAAGAGAAGAACCTGCAAAAAGCTTAAATCCAAACGGAAAACTCAAAAGAGAAATAGCAAGGCATAGAATCTCACATAAAGTTCTATTTACGCAACCTTTTGTAAGATTTTGGTTTTATTTTATTGCACCACACACAAAAGATATACTAGAAAACAACTATGAAAATCTTTTTAGAGATTTTGCAATAAGACAAAACAGCTATACCAGTTTGGTTTTTGAAGAGTTATCAGAAATTTTACTGAACTATCATCTTAGAGACTCACAAATTTTAAGTTCCGGAAGCTATTGGGATGCAAAAATTGAGATAGATATTTTAACTGTAACAGAAGATGAAAAAATTTTCATAGCCGAATGTAAATGGACTAACCATAAAGTCAATAAAAAAGAGTTGCATAAACTACTCGAAAAATGTGAAAAACTTGAGATTCAGCCAGAACAAATTATTTTCTTTTCTAAAAGAGGTTTTTCAAAAGAGTTAAAAAGCATGGAAGGAAAAGATTTAGCACTCTATAATTCTAAAGAT
>JAGHAW010000030.1 GCA_021161305.1 Sulfurimonas sp. | reverse complement strand
CTTCTGCAGAATCAGAAGTTATATCTCTACTCTTAAAAAGAACAATATTGCAGTACTGCAGGGGCTTAGAGATGCTTTAGTTGGTAAATCTTATATTCCTGTTGGTGCTGGGTTCTGAATGGTTACAAATATTTAAGAAATTGTTGGTTTTTAGGTAGCGACTGAGTTGAGAAATTATAAAACTAAAGCAACAGCGTCTATCTCAACTAGAGCATTTTTAGGAAGAGTTTTTACGGCTACTGTTGCACGAGCTGGTTTATGTGAGCCAAAAGCCTCTTCATATATTTCGTTTATAACCCCAAAGTCATCCATATCTGCAATAAATATAGTAGTTTTAACGACACTGCTCATTGAGCTTCCCGCCTCTTCTAAAACAGCTTTTAAATTTTTCAGAACCTGCTTAGTTTGGATAATTACATCTCCCCCAAGCATTACACCATCAGGAGTTAAAGCTATCTGCCCTGAAGTATAAACCATTCCATTTACTACTACAGCTTGAGAGTATGGTCCTATGGCTGATGGTGCTTTTTTAGTTTGTACAAATTTCATTAATTTCCTTATTTTTTCAATAACTTTTTATATAACTTTTGTAACACTTCTAACTCTTTTTTTGCTTCATTTTTTTTAGAACTGTTTGTCATCTTTTTTATCTTACTCTTCATAGAAAATATCTTTTTATCTAAAGAATCTTCTAATTTTTTCTTTTTTTTACCATTTTCTTCTCGTTTAACTCTACCCATACCAAAAAACTTTTCAGCTTTTTTAAACAATTTTCCTAACTTCATTATTCCTCTCCCAACTCTTGAATTTCTCTATCTTCTATCCATAAAATAGTAGCAACATGAATAAGATTTTTAGATATTTCATAAGCGAAACCACTATCATTTATAAGTGAAGTAGCCATTTTTGTTTCAATCTTATTAGCACGAATCAAGTGATCAATTCTTCCACTTCCAATCATATCAAGACTATTCATATTCTCTTCTAAGACTTTTAGTTTAGCCAATACTTCAAGGTCATCACTGTTTGTTCTTAAAGCATGAATACCATCCAAAGTTTTTGCCAGACCCTCTCTTATGTAGTTATATTCACCTTTTATATCCAAGTTGTTGCTGTTCATAAATCTATTGACATTTTTTTGTAACTCTTTAACATCTTTGATTGTTTCAACTATATCTCTACATGCAATTTTGAGAGCGTAGATTTTATGTTTTTCTTCAATACTCATCTCTTCTTGGGAAATAGTTGCAAAATTTATAATATCTCCGTAGAGAGATTTAATCTTTTTCTCATAACTCTCATCAACATTTGTATCAATCATACTAACTGAAGCTTCAACAATTTTGCCAATCTCATCTCCCATACCTATAAAAGTATGACGATGAAGAGAAAGAGCATGTGACAACACTTCACTAGCATTATCATAAAGATGTATTATCTCTTTTTTTAGAGCTATAACAGCTGCCTCTGGAACTTCTATAACTACTTTATCTAAATATTTAGCACGAGAAATATCTTCTCTTTTTTCCTTAAACAAACTCTTTAGATATGTAACAAGTTTTGAAGTAAAAGGTGCAACTGCAAGAACACCCATAACATTAAATATAGTATGAAACAGAGCCAATTTCATAGCATAATCATCATCTCTAATTGTAAGTATCGAAGCTAAGAAATCAACTAAATCTGCTAACTGATAGAGGAAAACTATGGCTAAAAACCCTGTGACCATATTAAAAATAAAGTGTGCAATGGCTAATCTTTTTCCATTGAAGTTTGAAGACATGGAACCTAGAATCGCTGTTACAGTAGTACCAATATTCGCTCCTATGGCTAGTGAAAGTGCATTTATATACTCAATCTGTCCAGTGGCAAGTGCTGTTATGATTAGAGCCATTGTTGCACTACTTGATTGGATTACAACGGTTGCAGCTGCTCCGATGGAGATATATACCAAAACTCCAAGATAGCCGTCCATTGCAAACTGAGCTAGGTCAAGTCCGGCTTTCATCGCCTCAAAGCCCTCTTTCATATACCCTATACCAAGAAACACAAAACCAAGACCGACTAAAATATTACCAATTCCCTGATAAGTTTTACTGCTGTTAAACCTAAAAATAACTCCAAAAATAAGCATAGGCATAGCGTAGTGGGCGATTTTAATCTTTACACCAAAAGCTGATACTATCCAAGCTGTTGTAGTTGTTCCTATATTTGAGCCAAAAATCACACCGATAGCACCGCTAAGAGAGATCAACTCTGCACTTAAAAAAGAGATGATAATGATAGTTAAAAGGGATGAACTTTGTACAATAGCAGTTGCTAAGAAACCTGTTCCTATCGCTTTTGGAAGAGAGCTTGTACTTTTTTCTAAAACCTTTTCAAGCATCCCGCCACTAAAAAGTTTAAACCCATCCTCCATAAAGACCATTCCCACTAAGAAAACAGCAACTCCCGCTATAATAGTTTTTGCATCATGAGAAGAGAAGAGAATATAAGCAATAGTTAGTAAAAATATAGGATAAATTAATCTTTTTAATAGCATATATTACTTCCACATTCCAAGGAGTTTTTTAAACACCTCATAAAGATTCTCAACCTCTTTTATGGTTGTTCTTTCATTTATGGCATGAATGGTATCATTTATAACACCAAACTCTATAACATCTATACCAAACTTTGAGATAAATCTTGCATCTGAAGTACCACCGGCAGTTGAATGTTTTGGTCGTATGCCTGTTACACTCTCTATGGCTGCATCTATATTATGAACAAGTTTTGTCTCTGTATCAGTTATAAACGGATATGAACCTTGAGTAAGCTTTAGGTCAAAATCCAAACCCTTGAGATGTCGCTCTACAAACTCCCTAACCTCTTTTTGAGTAGTTAGGGTTGTATTTCTAACATTAAACATCATCTTTAGCTCATTTGGAGTTACATTTGTCACTTCCATACCTGAACGGATATCGGTTACTACAAATTTACTTGGACTAAAAAACTCATCTCCATCATCTATATTTACCCCTGCCATATCTCCTAAAACTTTGGAGAGATTATGGATGGGATTTATAGCTTTCTCAGGATATGCAGCGTGACCCTGCTTACCTTTTAAAGTGATATAACCATTTATAGAGCCTCTTCTACCAACCTTTATAGCATCACCGAATCTCTCTTCACAAGTCGGTTCAGCTACCACTACAGAATCTGGTAACATACTTTTTTCTTTTAGATACTCCAACACTTTTATAGTACCATTAACAGCCTCACCTTCTTCATCTGAAGTTAGCAAAAGCGAAAGAGTTCCCCTAAAATTTTCAACCTCTTTAACAGCTTGAAGAAATGCCACAACACCACTTTTCATATCCTGTGTACCACGACCGTAGATATAACCATCTTTCTCTATTGCTTCATAAGGATTCGTATCCCATCCCTTGCCCGCCGGAACTACATCCACATGTCCAGCAAAACAGAGATGATCTCCCTCTCCAAATTTTTTATATATAAAAAGGTTTTTAACATCTTCTACATCTATTCTCAATGCTTTGAAATCCGGTAAATATGTTTCTATAAAATCTAAAAGCCCGCCATCATCTGGAGTCTCACTCTTTGATTCTATAAAAAATTTAAAAAGTTCAATTAAGCTCATTAATCAATCATACCTGGATTATCATAAAATATATATGGAGTTGCATAATCACTTATCTCAAAGTAAAGCTTTTTCTCTCCGCTATCTACTCTATAGTTAAAATTCAAATCCAAATAACCATAACCATAACGATAAGTTCTCGGAGCCGTTCCCTGAGTGGCTTCTGCTGTTGAGAGTTTATCTACTTTTATAAATCTCTGTACAAGTTTTTCACCCATATAGATATCAAGCACACCATTAGTACCAGTCCAATTTTGGATACTTCTACCCATCTTATTTTGTGTCTCTTGAGTACAGCCACTAAACATAACAACTAAAGCTATACTACAAATTAACATTAATTTTTTCAATCCAATCTCCTCTTCTAAAAAATCCATTATACAATTTATATGCTATAATAAAAATTATTTTAACTATGGATATAACAAGATTTTAATGCAAAAAGACAAAACTTCAAAACTAAAACTACTAATAGACCAACTTGACCTAAATGAACATATAAACTCTTTTAAAAGTTTCTTCTCCCGTGAGAGTTCTCTCTACATCGAGGGTGACCAAGAACTTCACTTTCGCTATATAAAAGCATTGGATAAGATAGAGTTTAAAGCACCGCCAAAGGTTGCAGACTTTACAAATATAAAAGGGCATCTGAAAAAAAGAGGTGTTTTAAACTTTGAGCAGATTTTTGAGATTGTAAAAGTTGTTAGATATTTTCGCTACTTTAAAAACCGTGAATTGGATGGTATCATCGGTGAATGGATGGAGAAGTTTATCGTTGATGAAAAATTTGCAGAGATAGAAAAATACTTCACACATGACGGTAAATTTGAAGAAAATCTTGATGAGACTCTCTTTGGTCTAAGTGCCAGAATCAAAGAACACAAAAACAATATGAGTGGCTCACTTAAAAGAATGATGTCAAGCTCAAAACTTGCAGGGTATCTAGTAGATACACAAGTACACTTTATAAATGACGAAGAGTGTCTTTTAGTTCGTGGTGGTTTTAACCATGTTCTAAAAGGTGCTGTAGTTGCTAGAAGCAGTGGCGGTTTCTTTTTTGTATCGCCTGACACTATTTTAAAAACAAAAGAAAAGATTCGCTTCATAGAGCAAGAGAGAGAAGCTATTTTCTACACTTACGCAAAAGAGTTCTCTCAAAAATTAACAGAACTACAGCCATTTATAAATTTTATAGACAAAGAGTTTACAAAGTTTGACAATTATCAAGCCAGAGTTCTGTTTGCCAGAAGTAAAGACTACCAGATAGTAAAATCTAAAAATGATTCTAAGATAATTTTAAAT